>JAYUBD010000563.1:0-11830 GCA_043740995.1 Caulobacteraceae bacterium
GCCGCCTCCCGCAGCAAGGGGCCGACGACGCCGCTGCGCAGGTCGACTCTCTGCAGGCGGCCCAATCCGTAGCGGGTCCACCAGTCAAGATCGTACAGCGGCGCCTGGTCCCAGGGCGCGAAGGTCTGGACGACGCCCCAGCGGCGGCCCGGCGCCATCTGGACCGGTCCGAGTTGCTCGGTCCTTAGGAGATCGTCGACCGTGAAGGGGCGGGCCACGGCCGCGCCATGGAGAAGGAGCGCGCAGGCGAGCGCCAGCGCCGGATTGGGTCGCATGGGAACATCCTTTGAAATTGACAGAGGGAAGTCGGCGCCGGAGGGGCGCTACCAGGCCTTGGTCATTTGCAACGACACGACCCGGCCCAGGGGCGTGGCGTTGACCGGATCGTAGCCGATGCCGAATGGAGAATTGTAGAACGGAGGTTCTGTGTCGAAGAGGTTCTGGATCGTCACGCTCAGAGACAGTCCACGCAACACACCATTGGCGGCCTTAGGCTGCCATCCGGCCTGGACATCGGCCGTGGTCCAGCTGCCGACACGGCGGCCCGTGGGATCATGGCCCGCGCCGACGAAATTGAGACTGCCGCTCGCGGCCAGCGGACCGTGGGTCCAGGTCCCGCTCGCCCGTCCCCGCAGGTCCGCCGGATACCCCGCGATTCCCGCCAGCTGGACCGGCGTCGAGAGGGGCGTCACCTTGCGCTGGTAGCGGTCCAGCCAGGAGAGATCGGCCTGCAGGTCCAGCCGGTCGGCGCCGATGGTCGTGGAATAGGCCGCCGTGAAGTCGATACCCCGGACGTCCAGTTCCCCGGTGTTCACATAGCGCGCGTCGGCGATGGCGCCGTAGGCGGTCGCCGGAAACAGGGTGGGCGCGATCGCCGCCGGGTTGGAGAGCAAGGCGTTGACCTGGGCCAGGTCCGCCGCGCTTGTCGTCGGACTGACCAAGGTCCGAAAGGGCGCCAGTTCTGGAGCGGTGAGCACCGTCAGGAGGTTGTCGAGCGCCGGTTGCGCGATGCGGTTCTTGAAGTCGGTGTCGAACAAGGTCGCGCTGACCTTGAACCCCGCAAGCGCCGCGGGCGAGATCTCCACCCCCGCCGTCCACGAGGTCGCCGTCTCGGGCTTCAGGTTGGGATTGCCGCCGATCAGAATCAGGCTGAGCACATTGCCGCTCGGGCCGGGCAGAAAGGTCGGGGCGATCAGAAGGGGGTTGTTCAGTTCCGGCAAGGAGGGTGCGCGGAACGAGGTCCCATAACTGCCCTTGAACGCGACCCCGGCTGCCGGCGACCAGATCAGTCCGATCTTGGGATCCGCCGCCCCGCCGATGGCCTGGTAGGACTCGTAGCGGGCCGCCACCGACAACTCCAGCTTCCGAAAGCCGGGAACCGCGTTGGCGGCGCTGAACACCGGAACATTCAGTTCGGCGAACACGCTGCGCACGTTGCGTCCGACGTTTTGCTGGGTGACCGGAGTGGGGGTCGCGTCGGACTCCAGGGTTTCGCCGCCGGTCTTCAGCGTTTCCCGCCGAAACTGCCCGCCGACGGCGATCCGCACGGGTCCGCCGGGGAGGTGAAAGAGCGTTCCGTCGGCCTGGAGGTTGAGGGACATGGTCCGGCCCCGGTTTTTCCGGTGCTCATAGCCGGAGCGAATAAAATTGAGGATCGACGCGGGGTTGGAGCCCTGGCCGATGAACGGGTTGAAGAAGCCGTCCACCGAGGTCTTGAAGGCCGTGGCTGGGTTGTCCGGGGTGTTACCGAGCGCTTCGTCCAGGAAGGCGCTATCGACCACATTGGTCAGGTTGGTGACGCCGCGCTCTTGGGCGAAAGCCCCATAGGCGTCGAGCCGCCAGCCGGCCGGCAGCTTCGCGTTGGCGCCGAGGCTAAAGGCCATGCTCTCGGCGACGCCATCGGTGACCGTGCCGCCAAGCTCATTGGCGAAGGAATAGGCGACCAGCGTGGATTCGCCGCCCGTCGGAGATAGAAAGTAGGGGTTGGCGGGCGTGATGGTCAGAGCGGCCGTCGATGGCGTGCCGATCGAGTGGAAGGCGCGCCGGCTGTAGCGGGCGTCCGCCGAGACCTCGACTGCATCGCCGAGATCCTGGCTCGCCGCGGCATACACGCTGTGCCGCCGGGTGCTGGGTAGCAGGTCGTAGAGGCTTCGCTGGTTCTCCAGGTTGACCGCGCCCGGCTGCAGGTCGGCGGCGGTGAGTCCGGTCCCGTTCTGTCCGGCGGGGATCGCGTAGAGCGGGACGTAGGCTGTCCCGGAGGGGTTCAGGCCGAGGATGTTGCCCGGCTGGGCATAGTATTGGCGCCAATCGCTGCCGCCGAGACCGCGAAGGTCGGCGTTGCCCGCGAAGACACGCTGGTTGCCCGCAAGGGCGTCGTGCGCCTGATACTCGTAGGCGATCAAGGCATGGCCGCTCGACCAGGTCTTGCCAAAGGTCTGCGCGAACTGCGGGGTTCCGTAACCACCCGCCGCCCCACCAAGCATCGCGCGTGTTTCGGCGCCGTCGAAGTGTGTGCGCAGCACGATGTTGACGACCCCGCCCACCGCGTCCGATCCGTAGAGCGCCGAGGCGCCGTCCAGGAGCACCTCGATGCGTTCCACCGCCGCCAGGGGGATGGACGAGACGTCCGCGAAATCGCCGTTCGACCCCGTGCCGGCCATGCGTCGGCCATTGACCAGGACTAGCGTCGCTCCGACGCCAAGGCCGCGCAGATTCACCCCGGTCGCGTCGGTGGTGTTCGCGCCGCTCTGGTCGACCCCGGTGGAGGAGGCCTGCTCGCTCGCGAGGCCGCCGGCGGCCTGCGGCATAGCCGAAAGCGCCTCGGCGACGGTGCTGTAGCCGGCGCGATCGATGTCGCCGCGGTCGATGACCACGACGGGCGAGGCGCTGTCGCGCACACCGCGGATGTGGCTGGTGACGACGAGTTCGTCGACCGGGGCGGCCGACGGCGGGTCATTGGTGAGGGACGCGGAGCCCGCTGGAGCGTTGGGCGTCGCCGGACCGGAGGCCTGCGGGGCGCCGCTCCCTCCTTGGGGGACCGGTACGGTGGCCGGCGCGGCCGGCGCCGGGCTCACGCGCCGCAGGATGATCACGCCTGGGCCGGTCCTGCGCGCCTCAAGCCCACTGCCGTCCAGCAACCGCGCCAGAGCCTGGCCGGCCGTGAGCCGGCCGCTGACCTTTGGCGCGCGCAAACCAGTCACGAGATCGCTGGTGAAGAAGATGCGCAGCCGCGTCTGGGTCGCGAGCGCCAACAGGGCCTTGTCGAGCGGACCGGCGACGACCGAGATCATTGTGGCCGGTTCGGCCGATGGGGCTTGCGTCGCGGCCAGGGCGCGTCCCGCGACCGGGCCCAGCACCAAGGCCGAAGCAGCGCAACCGACAAGAAGACGACGTACGATCCGACTCATAGATGCTCACCCCTCAGGCCGACCGGGCCGTCGAAATGACGGGACCTTGCAGTCGGGCCTTGTGGGTGAGACGCAAATGGCGCCCCGAACCCCTAAACGGCACGTTACAAAAATGTCGTCACTCGCTCGGGGGCTGGCGGGGCCGCAGCTCGACGGTTCCGTCGGCGCGGTGGGCGACGCCGAGGTCGAGGCTTTCAGATGCGGCCGTCACGAAGCCGTCGACGTCTCCGGTCTCGAAGGCGCCGTTGATCCGCACGCTGCCTGGCGTACCGGACGCCAGCGCGATCTTCTTGCGGCTGTAGCGGTTGACCTCGGCCACCGCCTGAGCGAGCGGCGTGTCATGGAAGAAGATGCGGCCCGTCGTCCATGCGGTCGCCGCCTCCATGTCGGCGCGAACGGGAACCGCCGCGGTGGGACGGCTGCCGATGCGGATCTGCTGCCCCGGATCCAGAGTCCAGCCGGCGGTTCCGGCGCCTTTGGGCGTCACCTGGACGCGACCTTGGGTGAGCGTCACCTCGACGTCGTCCGGCGCGCGCCGGACATCGAAGCGTGTGCCTACGGCGCGAACCTCGGCGCGCCCGGCGTCGACGATGAACGGGCGGACGGCGTCGTGGGCGACCTCGAAGTAGGCCTGGCCTCGTTCGAGGGTAAGGCGCCGCGCGTCCTTTTCGAAACGGACCCTTAAGCGGCTGTCGGTGTCGAGCCGGACCGAAGACCCGTCCGCGAGGCTCACCGTCGTCTGCTGTCCCACGCCCGTGCTGTAGCGCTCTCCTTGGGCGCCGATTAGGACGAACACGCTCGCCAACATGGCCGCCGCCAGGGCGCCGCCAGAGACGAGGACGCGCCGATTTCCCAAGGCGTCCGCTAACAAGCGCCACCAGGGTCGGCGGGTGATCGCCTCGCGCGCCGCGGCCCGGATCTGCGGATCGTCGCGCAGGGTCCTGGCCATTCCGGCGATGCTCTCCATTTGCTCATAGGCCGCCCGGTTCAGGGGATCCTTTCGCCAGGCCCAGAAGCCATCGAGCGTCGCGTTCGAGATCCGCGTGTTTCTCAAGCGCGTGAACCAGTCCGCCGCCTCGTCGGTCCTGTGGCGGGTCTTTTGCTGCTCGTCGGTCATGGCGCGATCCGCCTAGTCCTGCATGGCTGTGGCGCAGTGCGCGAGGGCTTTGCGCATCCTCCACTCCACCGTTTTGACAGAGATGCCGCGCAGCCGCGCGATCTCTTGATGCGTGAAACCTTCCACATGGCTCAACACAAATACATCGCGCAACTTTGGCGGCAGGGCCAGCACGATTTGTTTCAGAAGCAGCGCCTGCTGCTGCGAGGGTGGGGTCGAAGCGGCGTCGATGTCGGCCTCTGGGGACCGCGCATCGCTCTCACGCCATGCCCGTCGGCGCTGATCGGTGGCGACGTTGCTGGCGACGCGCATCAGCAGGGCGCGCGGATGGCGCACCTGCGCCGCGCCGCCGCTGCGCACGAGCTTCAGACAGGTTTCTTGCGCCAGGTCCTCCGCCGCCTCGACGCCGTAGCGGCGCTTCAACGCCGCCGCCAGCCACTGGTAGTGGCGCTCGAAGAGGGCTTCGAGCGTGCGACTCGGTGCTCGCGTCGCGCCGATAGATTGTCCGAAGCCGTCCATTGCGTGGGGTCCTGCCAGGGATCGACCCACAGAATCCTACATTTGATTCGATGTGTGAATACGAAAAATCATTTTCTTAGAGGTTTGAATATCTGTGTAAGGCGTTTCGCCTGCCCGACAGTCGTCCCGTGAAGTAGCGGGGTAGCGGATGTCGACGCTCAGGCGGCAAGTTGGAGCGATGGTTCGCCATCATCGCGAGCGTACCGGGCTCACGCAGGGCGATGTGGCTGAGAAGATCAACAAGGCCCTCGAAACCGTCAGCAGTATCGAGCGCGGCAAGACCGCACCAAGTTTCGATACACTCGCCGATCTTGCCGAAGCCCTTGGCGTGCCTGTTCGCGATTTCTTCGGCGCCGGCGCCTACGCCGCCAAGGCCGGTCGCAACGATCCGCTCGTTCGTCTGATCGACCGCGTTTCCGGCTTGAGCGACGACGACATGGAGTGGCTCGACCGTCTGGTCACAATTGCGCTGGCGCGCAAGTCCCGCACCTGAAATCCGCGGGCGTTCCACGGAAAATAGCGCAGTGATGACCCAAAAGCCTGCGGGCGCTTGCTGAAGACTCAGCGAGACGGCGGCCGGCACGGTTTCGGCGAGTGCGCTTCATTCGCCATTCTGGCGCCATCGCCCCATGGCGGCGTCCGACGTGCAGGCGGGGCACGACAGCCCCGGACGCGCGCACGTCCGGGGGCCCGTCGGCTACAACGCGGCGGACTACGCGTGGGAGTTCCTGCGCCGCAATCCCGACTATCGCGCCGAGTTCGAACACCGGGCGCGCCATAGTCACGACGATAGTCTCGCGATCGATCCGCGGTGGGGGCTGCGGTTCGCGGCGGACCCGACGTCGAAGGCCCCCGAGGCCGAGGTGTTCTGGCGGCCGGATGTGGCTCCGGGGATCGTTCTGCCCCTCGAAGCCGACGAGCGCGGCGAGGCGCGGCCGTGGCGCCCGCTCCAGACCGTCGGAAACGCCAGGCAGGCGGAGGATGGCTGGCATCTGCGCCTTCGAAACGGCCTCCAGCTGCTGCTGCGCGGCGAAGCCCGACCGGACGGACCGCTTGTCGTGGTCCTGACGTTCGACCGGGACTACGGCCTGCGCCTGCGCGCGGCCCAGGCCCTCAACCGCACGGCCGGGCCGCCGAAGACCCGGCTGACGCCGGCCCGGCGGCGCCGGTTGGACCAGGCGCTGCGCGCCCTCGATGGCGCGCTGGAGAAGGCCAGCTATCGCACGATCGCCCAGTCGCTGTTTGGCGAAGCGGCCGTCGAACGCGAACCCTGGAAGACGGCCTCAGTACGGGACACGACCATCAGGCTGGTGCGGGCCGGCGAAGGGCTCATGAGGGGCGGCTACCTGAAACTCCTGAGGGGCGGCTTCTAGCGAGGGCGGGGTGGCGAAATCGGCGGGGGGCCAACCTCGCCATCCACCCCGCCGACTCGCCTGCGCCAGGATGATCGAACGACGCCGCCGGTCAGCGGCCTTGGTCGAAACACCCCAAGGAGACGATTTCCCATGCCCGACCCCCTCGCCGGCTTTCCGCCACGCTATCTGCGCACCCCCGAAGCGGCCCGGTTCCTCGGCCTCTCGGGGCGCACGCTCGAAAAGCATCGCACCTACGGCACCGGTCCGCGCTACGCCAAGCTCGGCGGCCGCGTTGTCTACAAGATGGAAGACCTGCAGGCCTGGGTCGCCATCGGCGCCAAGGCCTCGACCTCCGATCCGGGCGTTGGCACGGTCCTACCGGCCAAACGTCACGCCGCCGTCGCGCCCGGCTACGTCGGCCTGGCGCGACGTTGAGGTAAATACCAGTGTCGGTCCACACACCGATCGCACGGCGCCTCGGCGCGCACGGCGAGCGCGCGGCCCTCGACCCCTTCGAGGCCTTCGCCGGACCCGTGACGCCGCGCGATCAGCGCGATCTGATGGAACGGCCGTTCTTCTCCCTGGCCAAAACCAAACGCCTCAAGCCCATCCTCTACCAGGCCGGCGAGGTTCAGGTGCAGGTCCACGCCAGCGCCGAGCACGGCATGGCGACGATCTGGGACGCTGACGTGCTGATCTGGGCCGGGTCGCAACTGGTCGAAGCGGCGAACAGGGGCCTGCCGACCTCGCGTTTCATTCGCTTCACCCCCTACCAATTGTTGAAGGCCGTCGGACGCGCGACCGGGCGGCGGGAGTATCACCTCCTGCGCGGCGCCCTGGCGCGACTGCAATCGACAGCGGTCGCCACGACCATTCGTCAGGGCGAGCATTGGCGGCGCTCGCAATTCTCCTGGATCAACGAGTGGGAGGACTTGACCACCCGCGCCGGTCGTTCGCTGGGCATGGAGATGGTCCTGCCCGATTGGTTCTATCAAGGTGTCCTCGACCGTCGCCTGGTCCTGGCCATCGACCCCGGCTATTTCGCCCTCACCGGCGGCATCGAACGCTGGCTCTATCGCGTCGCGCGCAAACACGCCGGACGCCAGCCGAACGGCTGGGAATTCGATCTTCGCCACCTGCACGCCAAGAGCGCAAGCACGGCGCGATTCGCGGATTTCGCGCTCGATCTTCGTCGCATCGTCGCGCGCCAGCCCCTGCCTGGATATGTCCTCGAGCTGGTGCGCGAGGTCCGGCTGACCGGCGCGGTCCGTGACCTGATCGTCATGCGCCCCCGCGGCGGTCCTGTGGATAGCTGGGGTTCGGCGCCGTCCGCTATCGGGATTTCGGGCGCAACGGATATCGGGACTTCAGGCACAACCGTATCGGGATTTCGGGCGCGCGGCGGAGACCCCCGGCGCGGAATCCGCGCGCCCGATCAACAGCTTGAGCTCGCGCTTCCGCTCCTTAACTGTTCTAACAACATAGACTCTAATACCAATGGCGGCGGCGACGCGGCGCGAGCCGAGAACCTCGACTCTTGCGGCCCTTCCGGCCTTGTCTCGACTGGGCCGCAGCGATGACGCGGTTCGGCTACGCCATGACGACCTGTTTCGCGGCGATGGCGATCGGCGTCGGGTCCCTGTTTCCGACGGCGCCGCGATTGATCTGGAACGCCAGCGCCAGCGTCCCGGTGGGACTCTATGCGTTGCGCGGACCGGGCCGTTTACAGGTCGGTGAACTCGTCGCGGTTCGCCCACCGGAACCCCTCGCCGGCTACATGGCGAACCGCCGGTATCTGCCGAAGCGGGTGTTTCTGCTGAAGCATATTCTCGCGCTGGCGGGGCAGACAGTTTGCCGTCGAGGCGCCGCGATTACTGTCGATAACCGCGCCGTCGGCGCGGCCCTGGCGCGTGATCGTCGGGGCCGGATCTTGCCGGTTTGGCGGGGATGTCGCGTCATCAGGCCCGGCGAGGTGTTCCTCATGAACCGCGCGCCGAGGGATTCTTTCGACGGGCGGTATTTCGGGCCGCTGCCGGTGACGAGCATTGTCGGCGAGGCGACGCCGATCTGGACGTTGGGAGCGCCATGAGCCGCTTCTCCTTGTCCGTATGGCGGCGCGAGTTTTGCAGCCTGACCGCCGCCGCGGCGCTGATCGCCGGCGGCGGGGCCAACGCACAAACAGCGCCGAACACGTCTTTCAATTTGACGCCGACGGCCGATCGATTGGAGTCCTTCGTAGCCGAGGCGGCGGGGCGGTTCGACATTCCATCGGCATGGATCCGCGCCGTCATGCGCGCTGAAAGCGGCGGTTTCGCGCGCGTGCAATCGCCCAAGGGCGCCATGGGGCTGATGCAGATCATGCCCCGGACCTGGTCGGATCTACACGCTCGCTACAACCTGGGCGCCGATCCTTTCGACCCGCACGACAACATACTGGCAGGCACGGCCTACCTGCGCGAGCTGTTCGACCGTTACGGCCACCCCGGATTTCTTGCCGCCTACAATGCCGGTCCTGGTCGTTGGGAGGACCAACTGGCGGGCCGGCGAACCTTGCCCGTTGAGACCATGCGCTACGTCGCCAGGCTTGCCCCAATGGTGAGCGGCGGCGCGGACAGGGACCGACCGGGGAGCCCATCGACGCGGCCCGGACCGCCGGCAATCCCCTCGATCTTCGCGTTGCTGACCAGCCGTCAGACTGCGGCCACTGCGATTCCCGAGGCGGATCTCTGGCCTGCCAAACGCATCAGGATTGTCGTCGCGGGCGCGCCCGTTCGCTCGTCGGGCGGCTTGTTCGTGGCTCGCACGCCGACGGATCCGGACCAATGATCGCGTCAACCGTGATGATCGCAGGCCTGGTGGCGCCTTTCCGTATTCGGCGGGCGCGCGGCGGGCTTTGGGTGGGTTCTGGGGCGTGGGGATGGGGAACGTGCGGGAGGGAGAAGGATCAATGGCAAGATAAAAGCCACGATGTGTGGCTGGGACGGTCGGGCTTTGCAGAGCAGAATTTCAATGACTTAGAAACCACACCCGCGATGTGCGTAAACGAGCGGCGAGGTGTCGCCGAGGTCAACTATGGCGCGGAGTTGGACTTTTCGCACCTCGGGCCTCTGTCATGAGGCACCCCGAAGACGACGTTCGGGTTCGACCAGGTCGGATCAAGGCGCGCGGCGAGAGCCACAACAAGCGCTTCGTCAACCAGGTCTTGAAGGCGGCGCAGAAGGCCGGCGGTGTCTCACGGCGTAAGGCCGCCGCATCCAGGCGATCGACCTTCGGACGAGGCCGCAGCGCAAGCGTCGCCGCGCGTCGAGGGCTTACTGTCCGCAGTCGTCTGGTGACGGTCAAAGCCCGCGTCGTTCGCCGCGGCGCGCGCCCCGGCGGACTGGCGGCGCATGTCCTCTATCTGCAACGCGACGGCGTCACCAAAGAAGGGGTCGCCGGGCGACTGTTCGGTGCGGGCGCCGACCAAGTCAATGGCCGCTCCTTCGCCGAGCATTGCGGCGAGGACCGGCATCATTTTCGCTTCATCGTCTCCCCGCAGGACGCCGTGGATATGGAGGACCTCAAAGCTTTCACCCGCGACCTGATGACCGGCGCTGAGCGCGATCTGGGAACACGGCTTGAGTGGGTGGCGGTGGAGCATCACAACACCGAACATCCCCACGTCCACGTCCTGGTGCGAGGCCGGGCCGACGACGGCGGGGATCTGGTGATTTCGCGGGACTACATCCGCGAGGGTCTGCGCGCGCGGGCTCAGACCTTGGTCACGCTAGAATTGGGGCCGCGAACCGACCTGGAGATCCGCCGCGGCCTGGAAAGCCAGGTTGATGCGGAGCGATGGACGGTGCTGGATCGTGACCTCGTCGCCCGCGCGGCTCGGCATGATGGCGTGGTCGATCTGCGACCCGATCCCAATGGGCGCGCTGACTTCGCTCAGCACGCGCGGTTGGGTCGGATGCAGAAGCTCGAGCGACTGGGACTGGCGACATCCATTGGCCCAGCGCAGTGGACGATGAGCGACGTTGCCGAGACCACACTGCGCGACCTGGGCGAGCGCAACGACATCATCAAACGCCTGCATCGGAACATGCGCGAGCGCAGTTCGACCGATTGGGTCTTGGCGGCGGATCGAGTCGACACACCAGTCGTCGGTCGCCTCGTCTCGCGCGGCCTCGACGACGAACTAAAGGGCAGCGCCTTCGCGATCGTTGATGGCATCGATGGTCGCGCGCACCACCTGCGCCTGCCGGACCTGGAGGCGACATGTGACGCGTCTTCCGGCGCGATTGTCGAGATGCGGCGGTTCACCGATGCGGGCGGCCGTGATCGTGTCGCCTTGGCGGTTCGTTCCGACCTGGCGATCGAGGCTCAGGTGACGGCGGACGGCGCGACGTGGCTGGATCGACGCTTGGTGGCGCGGGATGCTTTACCGTTGTCGGAGGGGGGGTTTGGCGGCGAGGTGCGAGAAGCCATGGAACGCCGAACTAATCACCTGATCGCCGAGGGTTTGGCACGTCGGCAGGGCCAACGTGTCGTCTTCGCGCGCGACCTGCTCGAGACGTTGCGAGAACGTGAACTTGAGTCGTTCGGGCATCGGCTGGCGAGCGAGACGGGAGCCACCTTCCATTCAGTGCTTGAAGGCGAGGCCATCGCCGGCGTCTACAAACAGCGCGTCTCGCTGGCGTCGGGGCGGTTCGCTATGATTGGCGACGGGCTGGGATTCAGCCTGGTTCCGTGGACGCCCGCGATGGAGCTGCATTTGGGAAAAGAGATCTCCGGGGTGGCGGCCGGGACGGGGGTGGACTGGAGTTTCGGCAAGAAGCGGGGGCTGGGGATATGACGAAGTCAGGGCGTGCCGATAAGCGCCACACATAGTGTCTCTTCCCTGGGGCAAACCTGCTCGCCCTGAATGGCAAGCGCGCTCAGACCCGTTTCCTTGAATTCTTCGCCAACAACACTCGCCGGGCTTGCGCCCTCGCCTTAGTCGATGTCCTAGGCTGGTGCGAGGGGGGAGGGCCTCCCGCGCAAACGAGGGAGGTCCATTTCTAAATGGCACGGTGCGACATTACTAAATGGCGGCTACAAATATTTCGCGTCTAATGAACATTATCAAAAATTAGTCAATTATTTCAAATGGCTAGCATCGGTGTTCGAATTGGATGCGACTCGCATCCCGAAGTGATTTTTCATTCGAATTGGTTGCGACTAGACCTTCTACTTCAATCGCGGCGGGGTGACCGTGCGGCGGTTCGAAGATCCCGATCATCAAATGTCCTGATCCAGCAGTCACCGGTGAGCAGTGTTCTCGGCGTGAGCATGCTCATGCCTGTGGTGCAGATCTGGATAGTGCGGGTGCTTATGGCGCATCGGCGAATGTTGATGCCAATGGGCGTGCGGTTCGCCGGCCGGATCGCCGGGGCCATGGGCGTGCTGAT
>JAYUBD010000564.1:0-3692 GCA_043740995.1 Caulobacteraceae bacterium
GGCGATCCGCATCGCCTGGCCCGCGGCCATCAGCTTGGCGCGCTCAGCGATGTTGGGCGCCGCGTTCAGGGCTTGGCGAGTGTCGGGATAGACCGGCGCGGGGCCGGCGCGGGTGGCGCAGGGCTTGGCGATAACCTCGGTCGCGATGACCGGCTGGACGACGACGCCGGGCGGGATGCGGGAGGCGATGGTCGGGACGCAGGCGCTCAGCAAGAGGCTGGCGGCCAGGATCAGCACGCGTCTCATTCTCCGGCTCCCTTCAGGATCTGGTCGGCAGCGTGACAGAGGCCGGCCTCTGACGTCTCGGGGGTGGTCGACGCCAGGACACTCTGGGCGCGCGCATTCCAGCTGGCGGCCAAGGCGGCGACGCGGCGGTGTTCGCGGTCGCTGGCGGCGACCCAGTCCGCAGACTGCTTTCGCTCGGCCTGCACAGAGGCTTCCTGGGCCCGCTGGACGGCCAGCAGGCGGTCGGCGTTGCCTGCGCACGTCTTGAGGTGCGCTTCGGCTGTGGAGGCCCTGGAGATCGCCCTAGGCAGGGGTCCGGCGGGGATGTCGAAGCCTGGGTTCCAGAACAGGAACTTGGTGTGCCAGGAGACTTCCGGGCGGCGGTCCCAGCCGATGCCGAGCGCGACGGCCAGCAGCAGGACGATGAAGTAGGAGATCATGCGGTCCATGGGGGTCCTTCCGGCTAGGGCCGACGGCGAACCGCCGGCCCTGCTGGGCTATTGCGCGGCCGGTTCAGCGAGCACCGGGGCAGGCGCGGGCGCGGGGAAGGCGGTCTCCAGCTGGCCGGACAGCTCGTCCAGCTTCGCATCGGTGGAGGCCGCAGCGCCGGTTGCGACGGCAAGCTCACTCTTCACGGCGTCGGCTTCGCCCACGGCATGGGCGACGGCGGCGGTCAGTCGTTCGATGGACGTGGCCATTTCAATTCTCTCTTTCAACAGGCGGTTGATGTGGGTCTCGAGCCTTCGGATCGAGGGGTGTCGGTCGTGGAGGGTCACGCCGTGGCTCAGGCCGCCAGAGGCGGGGCGGCGGGCGTGACGGCGGTGCTGGCGCCAGCCGCCAAGTCGGCCTTGAACTGCAGCGCCGCGGCGTGGATCTCGGCGATCAGCGCGTCGCGAGCCAGATTGACGGCGTCCGCGGTCGCCGGCGTGAGCACGGCCGAGCCGACCGGGCCGACGTAGGCAGTGAACAGGCCGACGGCGGCAGTGTTGATGGCCGCGGCCGCGGTGTTGATCAGCGGCGCGGCCGCGGTGTCGACGATGGAGATCGCGTTCGAGGCGGCCTGCTTGAAGATGACCACTTCGGCATCAGTCAGGGCCTTCAGGGCCGGGCTGTGGTTGACGAAGGCGGCCATGTAGGCGGCGGCCTGCTTGGTGGCTTCGGCCCAGCCGATCTTGCCGTTGCGCCACTCGGAGAAAATGGACATGGAGTTGATCTTTCGGGTTTGGGGTGTCGTGCTTATTGCACGATTATCGTACAGACGCGAGGACCTATCGAGACCGCCGCCAGCGCCACCAGCAAATGGTGACGCCGAGCAGGACGCCGAAGAACAGTTCCGGGCCCCGGTAGAGCGTGAACAGCAGCCATGTGAGCCACTGCGCAGCAGTCAACGGCGCGGTCCGAACAGCAGCTTCGCCCAGATGAACGCGACGACCAGGGCGACTATGACGGCGGAGAGCCAGAACATCTCTTCCACCCTTTGTCGCACGGTCATCGTACAGTCCTCGTCAGGCGGCGAAGGCTCGTTGGGCGTTGGGACGATAGGCCGGCGCCAGGCCATCCTTGGCGCGCGCCGCTGCGATGACGTCGCGGACGCGCTCGATGGGCAGGACGCGCCGGCCGACTTCGCCATAGGTGCGGCTGCGGTCGACGATGGTGATCGACTGTCGCCCGCGGTGACCGGCGCCCGCACCCCAGGCGTCCTTGGGGGCCAAGGTGTTCCAGCATTCGACCTGGGCGCCGCCGTGTTCCTTCTTATGCAGGAAGGCGTGATGTAAATGACCGACGTCGGCGTACCGGAAGGAGGTCTCGCCCCAGTCCTGAGCGAAGTCGTCGGCCATCACGTCGACCAGTTTCTCGACCTTGCAGGTGTCGGAGTGATGGGTCATCACCAGGGTCTTGCCCATCCGATATCCGATGAATTTGCTCTGGTTGTCGAGGACGTTGACCCGGCCCGTGTGGCCGTAGCCGACCCGCAGGATTTCGCCCATAGCGACCTGGTTGATGTCGTCGTGGTTACCCTTGTTGCCGATGAAATCGACCGTCTGGGCCTTGGTCAGGGCCTTGTCGACGATGAACCGCATCACCCGGGAGTAGGTGCGGAACATCTGATCGTATGTGCCCGAGCAGTCCAGCTTGTTGCGGCTGTGCGTCGTCTCGCCGGCGCGGTTCTCGCGGTGAGTCATGTCGCCCAGGTCGTTGATCACTAGGCGATCGCAGGCCGGGGTCTCGTCGATCAGGATGCCGATCGCCGTGCAGAGTTCCAGCTCGGCGATTTCCAGGTTGAAATCCGCCCCGCTCTCGGCTTCGTAGGCGAGCATCCCCAGGTGGCCGTCGCCGATCTGGATCCACGGGATGATGTCGCTCGACCGGTTCGACGCCTTGACGGCGGGAGCCTTCAGCGGCTTGACCGTCTCGCCGATGAAGGCCTCGACCGCGGCGCGCATGTCGGCCAGCTGCTGCTCGAGGTCGGGGCTCTGGCGCTCCCAGGTCCGCTCGACGACGCCGTTGGCGCGCTGGACGGTGACCTTGCCCATCAGGTAGCCTGGCGCGGCGCCGTCCTGCCAGTGGCCTGGCGCATAGCCCTCTCGCGCCGCCCGCTTCTTCAGTCTCTTGATCGCCCGGTAGATGGCGCCCTGACAGAGCCCCAGATCCTTCTCTGCCTTGGCGTAGCTACCGAGCTGTTCGGTGCGGTCGATGAACTCCAGTTGCCTAGCGGTGGCCCATTCTCGCAGGGCCGGGTCGATCACCGTGGGCGTCGAGGTCATGGGTACTCCTGGGGCGCGAGAACTCGCGCGCCGCAAGAGGCGCGAGCTATCTGACGGGTTGGGTCAGGGTTCTTTCGACCGACCAGCCGAGCCTTAGGCGATGGCAGATCAGGGTCTGGGCAATGCCTGTTTCCAGTGACCAGTCAGCGATGATCTGGCGGCGGCCGGCGTGTTCTAGGAAGTGCGAGGTGCGCCGGTTCTTTGCTTGCCGGGCACTCTCAACCCAAAGGCAATTCTCGGGGCAATATGAGCCGTCGTTGTCGCGACGCTCTATGGTGAGCGTATCCGCGTAGCCGTGGCTCTCAGCCCACGCCTTGAATTCCGTATAGATCGTCCACCCCGCGCAAACCGTAATACCCCGGCCCGCGTAGTTCTGGTTGATGGTCTTTAGATTGGGATTGCACCGCGAAAGCATCTTTCGCCATATCTTGTGCAGTCGCTGGACGTTTCCGGTCTTCGCGTCGCCATGTTTGAAATTCATGGCGTACTATATCAAGGATAGCGTGACCACGGTAGTTGGAAATGGCCAAAATCGTGGAAGTGTCCGGGCTGGACTACTGTGTTCTCGGCCCAGCTTCCGCCCCATTCGACATGCTTTCCGAGCAGGCGTGCGGCGGCCAGCACGTTGACCGCGATCGCGCCGAACACCTGCGGCTCATGGCCTGGCGCCCAGTCGATCTTGCCGGTGGCCGGATCGAGCCG
>JAYUBD010000565.1:0-11776 GCA_043740995.1 Caulobacteraceae bacterium
CGATGCGTCGAACCCCGCGCCTCGCGCCTTCGAGCCCGCCGCCAGGGGCAGCGAGGGTTGCGAGAGGACCGGCGCCACAACCGCCGGCTCGGTCATCATCGCCAGGGCGAAGCCACCGGTGAAACACATGCCCACCGCCCCGACCCCCCGGCCGCCGCATTCCGCGTGAGCATGGGCGGCGAGGGCACGCAGCCAATCGACGACCGGGCTGGATGCGGCGGTGGACCAGACCTTGAATTCGCGGCGCACACAAATGGCGTTCAGGATGGTTGCCGCCGCATAGCCGACGCTCACCGGACGGCCGGGTTCGCCGAACAGGCTCGGGCAGAACACCGTCATCCCCTCCGCCGCCACCCGTTCGGCGAAGCGGACCACCAGAGGATGCAGGCCCGGCATTTCATGGATGACGATCACGGCGGGTCCCGATCCCCGCCGCCAGACCGGGCGCGTCCAGCGACCGGCCGGGTCGGTGAATTCGAACCGATCAAATCCCAACAAGGCATCTTCGTAGGCCATGACCCGCCCTTCCTCGCGCCGCCGTCGGCGTCAGAACATCGAACGGCCCGCGAACCGAACGTCATAACGCCGCTCGCCGGCGCGGAAGTCTGTGTCGCCCTCCAGGGCGATGTAGGAATATTCCGACCCGCTCTTGATCGACAGACCCACGGTCGTCCAGCCGCCCTTGCCGCGGTCAGCCGCCAGGGTGAACGGGGCGCCGCCGTCGAAATTGGCGAGCGTGTCGCCGACACTGCCGCTGAAAATTTCGCGATAGCCGCCACGCACTTCGGTGCGCAGCCACGAGGTTTTGCCCCACTGCATGCCGAACACCATCAAGGCCTTGCCACTCAGGCGCGAGCTGGTGCGCGAGGCGACGCGCAGATCAAAGCCCGACCCGCCGCCCGTCTCGCCGTGGGCGCTTTCCGCCAGGCGAAGATAATCGGCTGACAGCTCGGGGCGCACATAGAACCGACCGAGTCGTTGTTCATAGGCGACGCTCACATGGCCATCGAGAAAGAAACCGCCCCAATTCGACGTGGCGTTGTCGTAGACGCCGGGCGCGAGAAACTTTCGGACTCCCGAAAACCAGGCATAGCCCGCCGCCGCGCGCGCCGACGTGGTCAGCCCGCCCACCGACCGGCGATAATAGCCGCCGCCTTCGACCAAGGAGGCGATCACATTGCTGCCCACCTGCGCGCCGTTGGCCGCTTCCTCGGCGTTGAAATAAGCAAGCGTCAGACCGGCCGCCCCGCCGCCCGGCCCCATGCGCTCAAACCCTCCCACCAGCCCGAGAATCTTGGAGTTCGACCCGTCGGTGACATCGCCCGACCGATGGACACGCTCGTTCACCTCCTGCAGCCAAAGGCTGGAGCCCGCGACCCGGGTGCCCGCGTCCGGCGGCGTGGCCGTGAGACTGGAAACGGATTGCGCCGCGGCGTCGAGGGCCTCGAACAGGCCCTGTCCCTGATTGGGCAGCAATTGATCATAGATCGACTTCAGGCCGGCCTGGGTTGTCTGACCGAGGATGGCGGACTGGATACCCGCATTATTGGGGATGGCGGCCAGAACGGCGTCGAGGGCCGCGCCCTCCGCCGCATTGAAGCCCAGTTGGGCGACCGATTTGCGCTGGACGGTGAGCAGCACTTCGCTGGAGCCGACGCTGGGGTCGGCGGCGACCAGCACGCTGGGCGCGGCCGTATAGAGGAAGGGCGCATTGGTTAGAACGCCAGCGCCGAACACACCGGTGGTCAGCGTCCCGGATCCGGGCACGGTCTGCACCACCACATAGGTTCGCGTCTGAGCCGACTGCACGCTCTTCAGAGTCAGTCCGATTTGCGCGCCATCGGCGAACACCGAGGCGCCGGTGGTGACGAAACGGGTATTGGTGTTGGCCACCGGATCAGCCGAGATCAACAGCAGCCCCTTGGCGCCGACGTTGACGCTCTTGGCCTGAATCACATTGGGGTTGGTGTCGCTGAGCGTGCCGTTGAGGATATTCAGAGTGAGGGTATTAATCCCCTCATCCTTGATCGCTCCGCTCACACGCGCCGCCAAACCATTGACCGTAAGGCTATTGACGCCGGCCCCCAGGTCTATCGTCGCGCCCGCGATGGTTCCCGCCGTTACGTTGACCTTGGCGCCGCCGGAACCAAAATAAACCGATCCATTGATGGCTGGCGCCGTGGCGCCGATCTGCCGCCAGGCCGAAGGATTGGACGCCGGATCGACCGCGACGCCGGAGGCTGTCAGCGCCTGATAGATCACGCCATCCTCATTGACCACGCTGCCGGCCCCGTAGCTCACCGTGGCGTCATAGGCCGTGAAAGCCGGCAGGCTCGCCGACAGGCCCTGGGTCAGCGTTTGCGGCGCGCTGGACATCGACATGTTGATGGCGGTCAGGGTGGCGGGCAGCAGGGCCGAATCCAGGGTCTGGGTGACCTGGGCGCTGATCGTGCCGGTATTGGTCACACTGACCAGCGTTCCCGAACGGTCGATGATCGCGCCCGCCGCGCCGCCGATCCCAGCGGAACCGGTGATATTGGCGGTCAATCCGGCGTTGTTGACAATGGTGGGGACCGAAGCGCCTTTTTCGATCAGGATCCCATAGACGTTCAGCGGAGTCACACTGGTCAAAGCTTGGTTGACCTGCGTGGTCGATGACAGGATCGCAGCGTCGTTGAGGATGGTGGGCGTGGCGACGCCGGACTGGATGTGGATCGCCGTGGCGTCTGCCTGATAGGCTTGCGCCTGGATCAACCCGGTATTGTGAACGCCGCCCTGGACGACCACCGGGCCGCCACCCGTGGCGCCCATTTGGATCGCGGTCGCGGAAACCGCCGCCGGCAGATTGGGCGTGGTGATCTGGTCGAAAACCCCATCGCCCAAAACATTGCCTTGAATGACCAGGCCATACGCTTTGCCGGCCGGTCCGACGACCCCCAGGGTCGTGCTCAGCCCCGGGGCGCCGATCTGCAAGGCCGGCGCCGCGCCGTAGGATGACAGCCTGCCAATGCCCTGCACCAGGTCTGGAACGCCATTTTTGTCCAGATCGAGATCGGTCGTGGACAGCACCAAAGGCCTCGCGCTGATCAGCACGCCTTTCGCGACATTGCCGCCGATCGTAACCGCGGCGCCGCCCTGCTGCATTTCCCGCGCGGTGTAGAGCGCCTCCAGCGTCGGCGTGCTGCCGCGCGAAATACTGCGATAGCCGGTCGCCGTCACCGACCCGAAAAAATCGACTCCCCCGCCCACCGACCCGTTGATGACGACGCCCTGCGTGCCCACGCCGGTCGCGCTGACCGTGCCGATCCGGGCGGCGCCGCCGATCCCGCCGGCTGGCGCGACCAGCAGGCCATAGCTGTGATCGCCAAGGATCGTGATCGATCCGCTGGCGATGGACGCGGCGACCGTCGAAGTGGCCGGCGTCACGACCAGCATCTGCAGATCGCCAGTGATCGGCGCGCCAAGCACGATCCCGGCGGAGCCGTTGCCGTGCACGGTGATCGGCCCGGTGGTGGTGATTCCACCCGCGAACGGCGCACCGCCCTGCACGGCAATGCCGAAGCGATTACCTCCGACGGCAAACGCACCATCGACCAGGCCGTCATTATTGGTGTCGGTCGGCGCGTAGGATTCCGACACGGTGATTGAGCCGGCGGTGGTGACCTGACCGGTGTTGCCGCCCTGGACGAGAATGCCGGTGGCATTGTCCACGCCCGAGAAACTGAGGCTGCCCTCGACCTTGACGGTATTGTTGCTGTTCAGCGTGATCGCCGCGGCCGGCGCGGTCGGCGCGATCGAGCCGCCGGAGGTCACATCGATATTGGCCGGCCCGCCCGCCGATACGGTGGCGGTCGCCACGGGTATCGTGGTCGCCGTGGAGATCGACACCTGACCGTCGGCCTGACCCGCCAGCATCGCCAGAAAGGGCGCGACCGAGACAGCCGCCGCGAGATAGGTGCGCTTCATCTAAAACAGGACTCTCAAGGCGACGGCTTTAGGGAGAATGACGAGCGAAAGAACGGATCGGGCCAGCCTAGTACGACCGCAATTTGGCGTGTTTCAAGGCGGACGGTTCCACGGGGTCGATTGTCACGCGCAAGACACGCGATCAGCGTCTGATAAGGCGCATACCTAACGAATCAAAGCCCTTTCAAAGTCCCCGTTCCAAAGTCGATGGCCGAACTGAGAAATTCCTTGAGGATGCGCATAGCCCGGTCGCCAATTCCGGCGATGGTCGCGCTTGGCCTGACGGCGGCGTGCGTGCCCCTGGTGTTGGCGGTCGCGGGGCAGGCCCGGCCGATCCCAGCGGTCCTGGCCGCCATCTTGATCGCCGGTCTGACCCTCGTGCTGGCCTGGGGTCTGAACCCGCCCGCGCCCGCCGCGCCGGACGCGCCGCGCGCGCACTCCGGCCATCAGCCGCCCTACGCCACAATGCTTGAGCACATTACCGACCCTCTGTTGTTGATCGCGGCCGGCGCCCGGGATGATCTTGGTGATCGCCGCTATGTGTTCGCCAATGCCGCGGCGCGGGACATTCTGCGCCTCCAGCGACCGGAGGGCTTGTTGACGACGGCGCTGAGGGCGCCGGAAGTCCTGGCGGCGGTGGAGGATGCGCTGTTCGCCGGCGGCCCGACGCACGCCGTCTACCAGACCCGCGGCGCCCAGGAGCGGTTTTGGCGCGTCACGGTTTCACCCGTGACGGGACCGGATGCCCGGCCGAAAATCGGGTCGCTGGCCCTGCTCACCCTGACCGACGAGACTGAGATCCGGCGCAGCGAGCGGTCGCGCGCCGATTTTCTGGCCAATGCCAGTCACGAGCTGCGGACGCCCCTGGCCTCGCTGTCGGGTTTCATCGAAACCCTGCGCGGTCATGCCCGGCACGACGACGACGCGCGCGAGAAATTTCTGGGGATCATGCAGATCCAGGCCGACCGCATGCGGCGCCTGATCGACGACCTCATGAGTCTCTCCCGCATTGAATTGAGCGAACACATTCCCCCGTCCGGCGCGGTCGATCTGTCGTTGGCGGTGACCGACGTCCTGGACGCCCTGGCTCCCCTGGCGGCGGAACGTCGCGTAGCCTTCCAGCACGACTTGCCTGCCATCGGCGAGGCGGTCGCCGTGGGCGACCGCGACCAGATCCTGCAGGTGATCCAGAACCTGGCGGAGAACGCCCTGAAATACACGCCGACCGGGACGTCGGTCAGCCTGGAAGTCGCCACCGACCTTTCGGTGATCGCCGCCGATCTGACCAGGGCGCCCGGAATGGCCCACCTATCGCTGTTAACGCCGGATCACGACAGCACCCGCCGCTATATCGCCGTGCGCGTCCAGGATGCCGGACCTGGCATTGCCCGCACCAACCTGCCCCGCCTGACCGAACGCTTTTATCGGGTCGAGGGCCAAAAGGGGCGAGACCGACCGGGAACCGGGCTCGGGCTTGCCATCGTCAAGCACATCGTCAACCGCCATCGCGGCGCGCTGACCGTCGATAGCGCCGAAGGCGTCGGTTCGACCTTTACCGTCTATTTCCCCATGCGGGACGCGGCGAGATCGCCCGAAAGACCCTGACGCAGAACAATCGGACCCCCCTCGCGTAGCGCGGGGCTTCCGGCCGGTTCCGGCTCGAGGCGCTTCCGATGACTCAAAGGCGGGCTGGAAGCCCGCGCGACGGGCGCGTCGGCGCTTGACGCGCCTGGACGGTTCGCGCCAAACGGCTGGCCATGAACGTCCTGCTGGTCGGCTCCGGGGGCCGCGAACACGCCCTGGCCTGGAAGATCGCCGCGTCGCCTCTGCTCGCCCGATTGGTCTGCGCACCGGGAAACCCCGGCATCGCCGTGCTCTGCGAAACCCGCCCCACCCCCGCCACCGACGTCGAGGGGCTTTGCGCGCTGGCCGGGGAGATGGCCGCCGACCTGGTGGTGATCGGGCCGGAGACCAGCATCGCGGCGGGGCTGGCTGATCGTCTGGCCGAGATCGGCATCCCCTGTTTCGGCCCGACCGCCGCGGCGGGGCGGCTGGAAACCTCAAAAGCGTTCACCAAGGCGTTCGCGGCGCGGCACAGTCTACCGACCGGGCGCTTCGGCGTGTTCGACGACCCGGATAGCGCCAAGGCCGCGCTGGCGGGGTTCGATCCCCCCTATGTGATCAAGGCCGATGGCCTTGCGGCGGGCAAGGGCGTCGTGATCGCCCCTGATCTGGCCGCCGCCGAAGCGGCGATCGACGACATCCTGGGGGGGCGGTTCGGCCTGGCCGGGACCCGCGTGGTTATCGAGGCGTTTCTGGACGGCGAAATCGCCTCGGTCTTCGCCCTTTGCGACGGCGAGACGACGGTTCTGTTCGGCGGCGCCCAGGATCACAAGCGCGCCCACGACGGCGACAGGGGCCCCAATACCGGCGGGATGGGCGCCTACGCCCCTGCGCCTGTGCTGGCCGGCGACGTCACCGCTCAGACCCGGGCGCGGCTGATCGATCCCGCTTTGACCGGCATCGCCCTGGAAGGGGCGCCGTATCGCGGCGCGCTGTTCTGCGAAATCATGCTCACCGCGACCGGCCCGCAGCTGATCGAGTTCAACGTCCGATTCGGCGATCCTGAATGTCAGGTGCTGATGCTGCGGCTCCAGAGTGATATATTGCCGTATCTGCAGGCAGCGGCGCGCGGCGGCCTCGCCGAACTGCCGCCGCCGGTCTGGCGGTCGGAGGCCGCGATCTGTGTGGTGCTGGCGGCGGCGGGCTATCCGGGGACGCCCGAAGTCGGCGCGGTGATCGGGGGCGCCGAAGCGGACTTCGGACCCGATGTTAAGGTGTTCCACGCCGGCACGGCGCGACGCGGCGACGGGGCGTTGATCGCCTCAGGCGGCCGGGTGCTGAATGTCTGCGCCCGCGGGACGGATTTGAAAACGGCCAGAGACCGGGCCTATGCCGCCATTGCCAGAATTGACTTTCCGGGTGGATTTTACCGCAGCGACATCGGCTGGCGCGCGCTTCCCTGACGCCCTAAACATCGACCAGCCCATTTTAGAGAGGAACGCCCGATGGCGCAGGATCAGGCCACCGACGAGCAGGACCGCGAGGCCTTGAACACAGGGACCAAGTCGGTGGCGGACAGCCATCGATTTGACGAATCTCGACTGGCGGAATGGCTGGTCGCCAATGTCGCGGGCTATGCGGGGCCGCTGGAGGTTCGTCAGTTCAAGGGCGGGCAGTCCAACCCGACCTATCAATTGATCACCCCGGGCCGGACCTATGTCCTGCGCCGCAAGCCGCCCGGTAAGCTCCTGCCGTCCGCCCATGCCGTGGACCGGGAATTCAAGGTGATCTCGGCCCTGCACCCGACCGGATTCCCCGTGGCCCGGCCCTATGGTCTGTGCACGGATGATGAAGTGATCGGCACCATGTTCTATGTGATGGAAATGGTCGATGGCCGCATCCTGTGGGATCAATCCCTGCCGGACTATGCCCCGGCCGAGCGCTACGCCCTGCATATGGCCGCTTGTCGCACCCTCGCCGCCCTTCACAATACGGATTACAAAGCGATCGGCCTCGAGGATTTCGGTCGGCCCGGCAACTATATGTCGCGGCAAATCACCCGCTGGACCAAGCAATACAAGGCATCGGAAACCCGAGGCATCCCCGAAATGGAACGCCTGATCGAGTGGCTGCCACGCACCGTCCCGGCCGATGACCAGACCACCATCGTACATGCCGACTACCGCCTGGATAATATGGTGATGCACCCGTCCGAGCCGCGGGTGATCGCCGTGCTTGACTGGGAGTTGTCAACCCTGGGCAACCCTTTGGCGGATTTCACCTATGTGCTGATGCAGTGGGTGAACGGCACGATCTCGACGCTGCCGGATCTGGTCGCGCATGGTATTCCGACCATGCAGGACTATATCGCCGAATACTGCCGCCTGACCGGGCGGGCCGGCCTGCCCGATCTCAACTGGTTCTTTGCCTATAACAGCTTCCGCCTGGCCGGCATTCTGCAAGGCATTGTCGGCCGCGTGCGCGACGGCACCGCCAACAGCCCGCAGGCCGCCGCCATGGAAGCCCGCGTGCCGTTATTGGCCGCCTCCGCCTGGCATTTCGCGGAACTGTCGGGGGCGTAGGACATTCCCGCACCCCGTCCGAGGGAGACGACATGGCTGATACTGAACGTCCTGCTTGCATAGAGAATTGGACCCGGATCGAAAAGCCCGACATCCGCCACTATGACGGCGACGATGAGCTGATGAGCATCGGCGCGCCGCTTGGTCGTCACCTTGGTCTGACCCGGCTCGGCATTCACCACGAACGCCTGCCGCCTGGACGTCGAACCTCTTATCCCCACGCGGAGAGCGCCGAAGACGAGTTCGTCCATGTGCTGGCGGGCGCGCCCGATGTGTGGCTCGACGGCATGCTGCACCGCCTGGCCCCGGGCGACTCGGTGGGGTTTCCGGCGGGGACCGGCCTGGCGCACACCTTCATCAACAATACCGACGAAGAGGTCAGACTGTTGGTGGTCGGTGAAAAGTCCAAGCCGGAAAATCGCATCCACTATCCGAAAAACCCCGAAAGACGTTCGCTGCACGATGACTGGTGGGAAGCGCCGCCCCGGCGGTCCATGGGCAGCCACGACGGTCTTTCCGATCGGGTTCGCTCGCAAAGGGCGGGATCACCAGGGGGCGGGTGAAAGCGCGGGACGAAACCCCGGCACGTCTGATCACGGCCATCGTGGAATCTGATCAACGGCGCGCGATAACCGCGATAACGTCGTCGTGGTCGGGCCGATGGATGACCAGAGGCTTTCATGTAGATGCCTATATGGACAGAGTCGCCCTGGCTGGCCAAAGCTGCGGATGAATCGGGGATAGTGAATGAGGGTGTTATTGAGCGTCGGAGCGCTGGCAACCGTCCTGTGGGCCGGGACCGCGACCAGTGTCCCCGCCGCGGCCGACGAATCTGGATCACGGACCGCTGACCTTGCCCATGGAGGGCGGCGCGACGGAGCCCGATTGGCTCTGAAAGCCATCGACGGAAGAGGTCGGGCGCGAGTATCCGCCTCTCGCGCGTCTCATGGGTCTCGAAGGTGTCGCAAGGATCACTTGCGTGGCGGAGACGGACGGTCGCGCCGACGCATGCCACGTCGTGTCTGAATCGCCGCCAGGTCTCGGGTTTGGCGCGGCCGCGATGCGCATAGCGGCTTACTTCAAAATGAAACCCGGGACCCACAACGGGGTGGCCGTTCCCGCGACCGTGAACGTTCCAATTCATTTTAAAACAGACTGAATTGTTGAACACGGCGATCGCGGATCGCTGCTCTCTTGAGCCGCGCTGTCGAGGCCGAACTCCACGTCGCGCACGCCCAACGGACCGAGATCGGAACCTCCACCCAACTGGGCGGCGTCGCCTCGGGCGGCAGCGGCGCGGTCCGCGCCAGGGCGATCGTCGCGGACCCCGCCGTGACGGCTGGCCTTGCCGGGTGTGATGCGGTCGTCGCTCCGGCGTCGGCGACGCGCGCGAGCGCCCCCGCCAGGACAGCCTGGACCGCAATCGGATCGGGCGATGAAGGCGAATTCGGCGGGGCGGTCGCACCCAGGGTCGGCGACGGCGCCGCGTCGCTCCGGCCGGTGGCTTCGATCGACGCCGGGCTTTGCACGATCGACGGCGCCGTGGACGCGGAATCCGGCTTGAAAGCGGCTGTTGGCGACGTGTTCGCCAAATCCTCCGTCGCCATCGCCGTCGGCGCGGCGTGCACCATTTCGCCGGTCGCCACGCTTGAGGCTCGCGCGCCCCCGCGCGCGCTCAGACGCCGCGTCACGGGCGAGGCGCCCAGTCCAAGGCCCGGCGCCTCCAGGCGGTGGTAGTCACGCCCAATTCGACCGACATCGATCATGCCCGGTCGCTCCAGACGGAGCAACAGACGCACGAGCGCCCGGTCATCGGCGGCAGGCGCGCTCATCGCACGCTCCGCATCGTAAAGCCGCGGTGCACACAGGGTGATCCTCAAAGCCGATGGAAGGTAATAGTCTTGAGTTGCCAATCTCGATCCTGGCGCGATCCTGGATGAGCCTCCGATATCAGCGAATTCACGGCAGTGGTCGCGCAGTTGCCCCCCCCGAGCAGACAACTTTCTACGCATCCAGGCGTCCGCCCGTTCACCCGCCCCTGCCGCGCCGCTCATGCGGATTCGCACTTGCCAACCGCGCTTATGATCTCCGGCCCATCCCGGGTGAACTCGGGCGCCGCAACCCAAAGCACACGGCCCGCTACACGCGCACGACCGGGCGCCGGTTCGCGGGGCTGTGGCGATGAGAACTCCAAATGGCCACCTTGCACAGCTTCACGGCTACGGCGTCGGCACGCGTTGCGAAGGCGCGCAAGAGGCAAGCCATTCGAAAGGGAAAATCACTTTTTCCAATCCGCCGAAGGCCAGAGCGACGAGCGAGCCCCAGGCCGTTTGAGCGTGCAGCGGTTTCACGAGGGAAGGCGGTGGCCAGCTTCGATGGAGGCGCGAGCGCCTCCATCGCCGGAGGGATGTTCTAGAAGAATTTTAGAAGTTCACTTTCGTATTTCTTATGCGACTCTGTTTTTATTACAGTACACATATTGGACGTTAACTTTCTCTCAAGATACTATTTCTATTTTACTGAAATTTCCTCAAGTGTTAAATTTTTTGTCTCCACTCCAAAATATATTATACACAAAGCGGCCAAAACCATTGGAATTGCGCCAATCAGAGTCGTAATCTCGATTGACGGCACGGCCACCCCGAGCGAAACTACTGAAATAATGATTACCCCGCCGATTTTGCTTGCCGCTGCCGCGAGCCCGGTTCCACGAGAGCGGACCTGGGTAGGAAAAATCTCTGAACTGTACACCAGGAGAACTGCCGTGAGAGCATTGATTCCGCAAATCGGGATCGCGAGCAGCGCATAAAGCAGGGCTCGGTTATGCGCGACCTCATCCCCGACGAAACCAAAGGCGATCAAGGTTGCGGCCGTGAGGGTGGTGAGTAGAATAATCGTTTTCTTGCTGCTCCAAACTCCATATAACCAGGAAACCACAAATGTAAATGGAAGTCCTATGATAGCGGAATCTCGCAAAATTCGATCGGCCGAAAGTTCAGTAAATCCATATTGTCTTAAATTCGTCGGAATCCAGAGATTAAAACCAAACAACACAAAACCAATTGCCATTCCCAGTATAATAATAACCGAACTTTGCATGAGGAATGGCGCTCGAAAAAGCGATCTCCACTGGTCTTTTACTGTCAGTCCACCCTGGAGAACAGCTGGATTCTCGAGCACGACGACGCCGTAGCGCTGCATTACGGCCCGCGCTTCGGTGACCCGCCCGTTCGCGAGGAGGAACCGCGGCGATTCTGGAATCCACCTATTCAAAAAGACGAGGAGGAGGCCCGTCGGAAGACCCAGGAGCCATAAGATACGCCAGCTAAAATGGGGGACGAGCTCCGCCGCGAGCCAGCTCGTGATGATGTACGCGCCAGCGAGGTCGCCGCCGATCAACACCATCAGCCATCCCCGATGCCTTGCCGGGATAGTCTCAGCCAGCAGCGCATATGTGATCGGGAGCATTCCGCCAACCCCCAGGCCCATGATGAGACACATGACAAGATTCCATGCGAAACTAGGCATCGACCCGCAGATCGATGTCCCAACAAATATGATTCCCGCAAAAATAATTGAGGCTCGCCGTCCCATACGGTCACCGAGCCATCCCCATAAGAACGAGCCAAGCACGGTTCCCACAATGCCGGCAAGCGGAAGATAGG
>JAYUBD010000566.1:0-3671 GCA_043740995.1 Caulobacteraceae bacterium
AGGCGCCGCGGCAGATCGAGCAGGACGCCGCGGCTCTGCATCCGCGCCTTCATCTGATGGATCGAGCACCGCCTCGCGCCGGTATTCGCATCGACATTGCCGATCCAGAAACCGTTATAAAGCATGTGGTGCGTGCCGACATGCGCCAGGCCGTCCCACTGGGTGCTGCCCTGCAGGGGCATGAAGATGACGTCGTCGGTGGCGTGGAACACGCCCAGCTGCCGCGACACCGGCGCCCCGACCACATAGTCCGCCCCGGCATAGGTGAAGGCGTGGAAGATGCCCGGCCGACCGGGATAGACCGGGCCGGTGGCGTCGAGCGGGATGGCGCAGCTGACCACCCGGCCTTTGCGAATCAGGCCGGCGGCGCGCGCCACGATGTCGGGCGTGATGAAATTTACCGTGCCGACCTCGTCCAGTGGACCCCAACGACCCCAGTTGTTGGGCTGGCGATCATTGCGGCCGCCGACCACCTTGCCATCGCCATCGACGGTGTAGGTTGGCGGCGTCCAGCCTGGCCCGCGCTCATCCACCGACGACATGCCTGTCTCTCCTTCCCCTGTCCGACCCGCCAGACGGCGATGACGCCAGGCCCGACACGTCGCCGGCGGCCCGCCGGTACTCGTCGGCGAGACGGGTGATCAGGTCGGACGTGGCGGGAACATCGGTGATCAGGCCGGCGCCTTGTCCGGCGCTCCACACATCGCTCCAGGCTCTGACGCCGCTCGGAAGGTTCGGCTGGTGGGGACCGGTCGGTTGAGGGAGGTTCGCCGGATCGAGACCCGCGTCGGCTATCGACTTGCGCATGAAGTTGGCGGGCAGGCCCGAGATGCAGGGCGTGTACACGATATCCTGCGTCGAGGACTCGACGATCATCGCCTTGTAGGCGTCGCTCACGCGGGCCTCTCGCGTCGCCAGAAAGCGCGTGCCCATATAGACGAGGTCGGCGCCGAGCATCTGGGCGGCGAGGATCGAGCGCCCATCGGTGAGGGCGCCGGCGAGGATGATGACGCCGTCGAAAATGGCCCGGATCTGCGGCAGCAGCGCGAACGGGTTGACGGCGCCGGCATGCCCGCCGGCCCCGGCGCAGACCACCACGATGCCGTCCACCCCCGCTTCGATGGCCTTTTCGGCGTGACGCAGCGTGGTCACGTCGTGAAACACCGCGCCGCCCCAGTCATGCACGATGTCGACCACCGGGCCCGGCGCGCCGACGCTGGTGATCACGAACTTTGGCTTGCGCCGTTTGCAAACCTCCAGCAGCGGCTCGAAAGCGCCGCGCATCAGGATCAGGTTGACCCCGTAGGGTCCGGCCGCGGGCGTCTCGGCCAACGCCTCGGCGATGTCCGCGAACCAGCTGTCCAGGGCTTCGGGGGAGCCTGGATTGAGGGCGGGGAAGGCGGCGGCCAGGCCGCCGCGGCAACCGGCGATCACCAGCTCCGGACCGGAGGCGATGTACATCGGCGCGATCATCACCGGCAGACGCAGGGTGTCCAACCAATCAGGGCGCATGGGCGATCTCCGGTTCGTCGCAGGTGCGAAATGGAAGGGTTGACCATCTCGCCGATCGGAGCCTAATGAATAGTAAGCAAGCGTGCAATATGGTTGATTGCGGCGACGCGCCAAAGCGTGTCGCGCCTCGACACGGGCCGCGTCTGTTTCAGCGGAGCGGTGATGTCGCGAGTCCTCGAAGGCAAGGTGGTGATCGTGACCGGAGGCGGTCGCGGCGTGGGGCGGGGCATCGCCCTGGAGGCTGCCCTGGCCGGAGCCCGCGTCGTGGTCAATGATCTGGTCGAGGCCGCGTCCGGCGAGGACCCGGCCGGCGACGTCGTGGGGGAAATCCGCGCGGCCGGCGGCGAAGCCGTCGCCAGCCCGGACAATGTGGCGAGCTGGGAATCGGCGCAGCGCATCGTGGCGCGCGCGATCGACGCCTTCGGGCGTGTGGACGCGGTGGTGAACAATGCGGGGATCCTGATCGACGCCATCTTCCACAAGATGAAGCCCGAGGATTTTGATCAGGTCATTGACGTCAATCTGCGGGGGCCCTTCTATGTCAGTCGCGCGGCCGCGCCCTACTTCAAGGACCAGGGCTCGGGCGTCTTCCTGCACATGACCTCAAGCTCGGCCCTGATCGGCAATCTTGGCCAGGCAAATTACAGCGCCTCCAAACTCGGGGTGGTCGGGCTGTCCACGTCAATCTCGCTCGACATGGAACGGTTCGGGGTCAGCTCCAACTGCATCGCCCCGTTCGCCTGGACCCGGATGGTCGGAACCATCCCCACCGACACCCCCGAACAGCAGGCGAGGGTGGAGGGTTTGAAGCGCATGCTGCCCGAACGGATCGCGCCGTTCGCCGTCGCGCTAATGACCGAAGACGGCCGCAAGAGGGTGAATGGCCAGATCTTCGGCGTCCGCAACAACGAGATCTATCTGTTCAGCAAGACCCGTCCGATCCAGATCATGCACACGGCGGACGGCTGGACGCCGCAAGCCGTGCTGGATCGCGCCATCCCGGCCTTTACCCCCAACTTCCTGGCGCCGATCCGCTCTGGACAGGTGTTCAATTGGGACCCGGTTTGACCGAGGGTTCGGCCGCCGCTTCGCGGCCGCATGGCATCACCGCCTATGGCGCCTATGTGCCGCGCCTGCGCTTGGCGCGGAGCGCCATCGCCGAGGCGCACGGCTGGATGGGCGGCGCGCTGAAATCCCTGGCCAAGGGTGAGCGGGCGTTCTGCGGCTGGGACGAGGACGCCGTCACCATGGCGGTGGAGGCGGCCCGCGACTGCCTGGGCGCCGATGCGCGGACCGCCGTCAAACAATTGCGCCTGTCGTCCACCACGTTTCCGTACGCCGACCTGTCCAATGCCGTAATCGTCGCCGCCGCGCTGGGGCTCGACGAGGGGGTGCAGGCGGTCAATGAGGCCGGTTCGCAACGCGCCGCCACCTCCAGCCTGATGCAGGCGCTGGTTTCCGGAGCCGACGACACCTTGTTGATCGCCAGCGAGCGCCCGGTGACCCGTCCGGCCAGCACCAACGAGATCCTGTCCGGCGCGGGCGCGGCGGCGTTTCGTCTGGGCAGCGAAAACGTGATCGCCGTGTTGCGCGGGCACGCCGCGCGGAGCGTCTATTTCGTCGACCATTTCCGGGCCGCCAACCAGGATTTCGACTATGCCTGGGAAGAGCGCTGGGTAAGGGACGAGGGCTATGGCAAGCTGGTTCCCGCCACCGTGCAGCAAGCGTTGGGCGTCGCCGGGCTGACCATCGCCGACATTGAGCATGTCATCATCGCCTCTCCGCTTCGCGGCCTGCCGACGGCGATGGCCAGGACCCTGGGCTTCGCCGGCCAACCGGTCGCCCCGCTCGATGGCGCGGTCGGCTATTGCGGCGCGGCGCAGGCCTTCCTGCTGCTGGCCGAGGTTCTGGAACGCTGCGGACCCGGCGAACGCATCCTGGTCATCGGTTTTGGCCAGGGGATCGATGTGCTGGTGCTTGAGACCACGCCGGCGATCGTCGGCGCCAGGCCGGCGCGGGGGGTGTCCGGAGCCATTGCCGATCGGTTGACCACCACCGACTATCTGCGCTTTCTGTCCTTCTACGGTCTGATCGGGTTGGAATGGGGCATGCGGTCGGAGAAGTCCGGCAAGGCGGCGCTGACCGAGCAGTACCGCTCC
>JAYUBD010000567.1:0-3654 GCA_043740995.1 Caulobacteraceae bacterium
CCGCGCGGCCCGGCGCGGAGCGCAAGGCGGTCCCGCTGGTCGATCTGATCGCCCTGGCGGTTCAGCGCGGCGACAATACCGCGGCCGACGTCCTGATGCGCCGCCTGGGCGGTCCGGGGGCGGTGTCCGCCTGGCTGAGGGCGCGAGGAATCGATGGCGTCAGCATCGACCGATATGAGCGGGAAATTCAGGTAGAGGTTTGTGGCCTCCCCGCATTTACCCCCGACTGGGCCGATGAAGCAGCCTTTCTCGCGGCGCGCGACACCGTGCCGGTCGCTCGGCGAGAACTGGCAATGCGCGGCTATCTGACTGATCCGCGCGATACCGCCACGGCCCCCGGGGTCCTGGCTTTTCTGCTCGCCCTGGCCGAGGGCCGGCTGCTCGCCGCCAGCTCGACCCGACTGCTCCTGCGACTGATGGAGACGGCCGATACTGGCGCCAGCCGTCTGAAGGCGGGGCTGCCGCCGAACGCCCGATTCCCCCACATGACGGGAACCTCCCGCACCGATCTGGGCCTGACACCCGCGACCAACGACATCGGGATTGTCACGCTGGCGGGCGGCGCGCGCCTGGCAGTCGCCGCCTTCCTGGCGGGTTCGGTCGCCACCGAGGTTCAGAGAGATCGGCTCTTCGCGGACGCCGCCCGCCTGATTGTCGCATCCCTCGCCTGATCGATCCGCGTCGCCGGTCGCGCGCCGTGCTTTCCCCGGCTTTCCTGGATCGGCGCAAGGTTCTATAGCCGCCACAAAGCCCTCATCGCGTCGCACCCGCTTCGACGCCGGCTCCGGAGCCAGACACCAGAATGCAGAAAATCAAAGTCGCCAATCCGGTCGTCGATCTTGATGGCGATGAGATGACCCGCATCATCTGGACAATGATCAAGCAAAAATTGATCCTGCCGTTCCTGGACATTCCCATCAACTATTTTGACCTCGGCATGGAGAATCGCGACGCCACCGCCGACAAGGTGACCGTGGAGGCGGCCGAGGCGATCAAACGCTGCGGCGTCGGCATCAAATGCGCCACCATCACCCCCGACGAGGCGCGGGTGAAGGAATTCAATTTGACCAAGATGTGGAAGTCGCCGAACGGCACGATCCGCAACATCCTGGGCGGCGTGGTGTTCCGCGAGCCGATTCTCTGCCGCAACGTTCCGCGGCTAATCCCCGGTTGGACGCAGCCGATCATTATCGGTCGCCATGCCTTTGGCGACCAGTACAAGGCCACCGACTTTCTGGTGCCGGGCAAGGGCAAGCTTACCATGAAGTTTGAAGGCGAAGACGGCCAAGTGATCGAGCACGAGGTGTTCGACTTTCCCGCCGCCGGCGTGGCCATGGGCATGTACAATCTGGACGAGTCCATTGAGGAATTCGCCCGCGCCAGCCTGACCTATGGTCTGGCGCGGAAATATCCAGTCTATCTCTCCACCAAGAACACCATCCTGAAAGCCTATGATGGCCGATTCAAGGATATATTCCAACGCGTCTATGAGACCGAGTTCGCCGAAGCCTATAAGGCCGCCAGCATCACCTATGAACATCGCCTGATTGACGACATGGTGGCGTCGGCGCTGAAGTGGTCCGGCGGCTTTGTCTGGGCGTGCAAGAATTATGATGGCGACGTGCAATCCGACCAGGTGGCCCAGGGGTTCGGTTCGCTCGGTCTGATGACCTCCGTCCTGATGACGCCGGACGGCAAGATCGTGGAAGCCGAAGCGGCGCACGGCACCGTTACCCGTCACTATCGCCAGCACCAGCGCGGCGAGAGCACGTCCACCAACTCCATCGCCTCGATCTTCGCCTGGACGCGCGGCCTGGTGCACCGCGCCAAACTCGATGACAATTCAGCCCTGGATCGCTTCGCCCACACGCTGGAAAAGGTCTGCGTCGATACCGTGGAATCCGGCTTTATGACCAAGGATCTCGCCCTGCTGGTAGGCGATCACCAGGGCTGGCTGACCACCGAGGGCTTCCTCGACAAGGTGGCCGAGAATTTGCAGAAGGCGCTGGCTGCTTAGGGGCAGGATTTGCACCTCCAGCGAGATAGGATGCGCGCGGCCATCATCGGTTGGTTTGTTAACGCGTGCATCGTCGGCGTTGCCGCAGCGGCGGCGTCAATTCCGACTCTGGTCATCCCGCCAGCCCCCCTTGCGGAACAGGTCGCGGCGGCCAGGGCTGAAGGCGATCGTATGCTCTCCGAGGCCGGCGCGCGGGACCTGTTCGACAACGAGACCAAGTCCCGTCCCGGTCCAGCGATCATCGTGCTGAGACACAAGGCGAGCGGCTTCGTCTGCCTGTTCGACCCTGGGCAGACGGCCAACAATGTGGTGGTTTATCCAAACGTCCACCGTGGCGACGCCATCGGGTGCAATACTCAAACACCCACCGGTACGCGCGCCACAAACTTCACCCGCAATGACGATACCGACGATCAGTTGATCATCGGAGCCGCCGACGCGATCCGCCTGCATGTGCCGGACGCGGAGATCGCGCCCGCCCCTAGCCGGGTCTTAATTTTCGCGACGCGGTTTCCGAATGTGTCAACGCCCAGGTCGGCGCGGTTTATAACGGCGAACACATTCGAGGAGGCTGTCTTGGGGCATGTGGATGGTTGGCTGGTCGAGTCCCGGTTCTCCGCGCCGCGCGGCATGGCGGACAACAATGCACTCGACCTGCATTGGTACATCACCGTATCGGAACGGCTGTCCCGCCCCAGACCCGACGCCGTGACCGGCCCCTCACGGCCGCGTCCCGTGCCGTCAGGGCCACCGACCGCGGCTCAGATCGCTGCGGCCAGACGGTCCGGAGATCACGTGATCTTCGCCTGTGACGCGACCCCGCTGATGTCCGCGCAGGGGCCGGACCAGATGTACGTCCACATTTCAGCCGTGTCTCTCAACGGCGGGATCGTCACCGTGCAGACCAGGGGGGCCATCTCCCAGGCGCTGGTCGGCGACATGGTCGGTGAGCTGGCGACCCTCACCGCCGGCAAGGACCTTCAAGGGATCACAACCGGACTGCCCGTATTCAAACAGCAGCCGTGAGCGCTGCCCGGATCGCGGCTAGACCCTCATCGGCCCGCGCTCCGTCCGGGGCGCCGCCCTGGGCGAAGTCAGGTTTGCCGCCGCCCCCCTGGCCGCCCATGGCGGCGACGCCGACCCTGGCCAGTTCGACGGCGCTGAAGCGGGCCTGGGCGGCGCCGGAGACCACCACCGTGCAGGCCACCTTGCCATCCATTACGCCGCACAGTGCGATCACCGCATCTGGCTGTTGTTTGCGATAGGTTTCGGCGATGGGCCGCAGATCCTTGCCGCCGACGCCGTGCAGAACACGCCCGACAAATGTGACCCCGCCGATCATTTCCGGCGCCGGTTCCGCCCCGCCGCCGCCCATGGCGAGCTGACGCTTGGCGTCGGCCAATTCCTTCTCCAGTTTGCGCCGTTGAGCCTCGAGCCCTTCGATCCGCGCGCCGACCTCCGCCACCGGAATTTTGAACTGGTCGGCGAGGGCTTTGGCCACGGCGGCCTGGTCCAGCAGATACCGGCGGGCGGCGTCGCCGGTCAGGGCTTCGATACGGCGGATTCCCGCCGCGATCCCCTGTTCAGAAATGATCTTGAACAGGGCGATATCACCGGTCCGCGCGACATGGGTTCCG
>JAYUBD010000568.1:0-3640 GCA_043740995.1 Caulobacteraceae bacterium
AACACCATCATGCCCACAATCCGCTGCGTCCAAGTAGTGCCGCATTTGGGGTAGGTCGAAATGACAATGTCGTCAGATCGCATCGGGAAATCGTCCCAATAAGTGCTGTCGAACGCCCGGTTGCGCACATGGCGCGTGGCCGGCCGGATCAGGCGCGGTGCGGCGCTCAATGCGCAATCCAATCGATCCGGTTAGGCATTAGCCGTCCTTTCCGAAAGGCGGGGCTGACCCGGTGCAAACAAGGCTAAAACAGCGGGCCGAGCAAGTCCATCGTGATCGACTGGCTGACAATGCCCGGTTTCCACCCATCTCTTCCGTTGGGAATGTCCGCAAGGTGGCGCCCGAGTCCTGAGCGTCACCAAGCGGTTGACGGTCCATCCCGGTCCACCGTCGTCAGAGATCGATTTGCTCGGACAAGGCCAGGGCGTCGTCGACCTCGATGCCCCCAACTTCTGCATGGAGTGGAGAGCAAAAGTTCGCCCTAGTCATCGTGTAGCGATAAATTTCTGGATGCGCGCGCCGGTAATGTCCCCCACATAGACCGCGCCGTCAGGTCCGACGGCCACGGCATGAGACATTTCCATCTGACCATCTTGGTTGCCCCAGCGCCCGATCTGCGCCAAGGCAGATCCGTCGGGACCTAGCACCACGAGTGCAGATCGGTCCGGCGGGCCGTGCGGCTGGTCGCCGCCATCGGCCACGAAAATCCGGCCGTCCGCGCCTAGCGCTATTGCATAGGGTCGCCCAATCGCTTGGCTTGACCACTGCTTCAGGAAATGACCATCGGCATCGAACACCTGGATGCGCCCATTGGAACGGTCGGACACGTACACCCTTCCATCACGATCCAAGACGACCCCGTGGACAAGGTCAAACTGACCGGGACCTGTCCCTTTGGTTCCCCACTGGAAAAGAAACTTGCCCCTAGCCGAGTATTTGACGACGCGGGTATTGATGTAACCGTCGCTGACATAGAACGACCCGTCGCGCGCAACAGCCACCGCCGTCGGTCGATTGAAATGATAGGGGTCGTCGCCAGCGACGCCCTTTTCACCAAGTGTCATCAGCAGCTTTCCGTCCGGCGAGTATTTGAAGATCTGCTGTAGGGCCACATCCGTGAGCCAGATGTTTCCTTCGTGATCGACGCTCAGCCCGTGCGGCATAGCGAACGTATTGGTACCCCAGGAATAAAGAAGCCTTCCCGAGCCGGCTTCGAACACCGTCACTGTGGGCCGGTCGATCGGCTTCAGGTCGAGCTTGTCGTCGGCAGGCCAGCGTCGATTGGCGCGATGAAACACAAAGACGCGATTGTGCTCGTCCACATCCAATCCGGACACCGAACCCAGGTCCTCCCCGACTGGAAGCTCCGGCCACCCATGAACAACGTGGTAGGCTGGGGTGGCCGATGATGACGATTTTTCGGCAGCTTGCGCTAGTCGCACCAAAGCAAGCCCAGCAAAGACAGTGACCAAGACTACTGCTGCGAGCTTTCGCATCATGCCCTCGATTTTTTGATTGCGCGGACGCTCAAATGCGCCTCGGTCAGGTTAGCTATGGAGGCGGATCCATGCCAAGGCAACTGCCGCTTGGGGTCGCGAACCGTCGCGAGATGGCTACCAGGAACCCGACATTCGCGGCCCCTCGGACTTCGCTGCGGAAAGCCGCTCTTCAGAACTGGTCAGATGGGTGGAATCCCGACTCAACGGTTATACCCTAGAACCCCACCGCACCCGTAAGCCTTGCGCGCCCGGCGTCGTCGTCGCTACGGTCTCACGGCCCATGACCGAAATCTTCATTTCCTACGCCCGCTCCACGGAGGCCCAGGCGAAGCAGATCGCCGAGGCGCTGCGGGGGCTCGGCTATAGCGTCTGGCGCGACGACGAGCTGCCGGCGCACCGGGCCTATGCCGAGGTGATCGAAGAGCGGCTCAAAGCGGCGAAGGCCGTGGTCGTGGTCTGGTCGACCGAGGCGGTGAAGAGCCAGTGGGTAAGGGCGGAGGCGGATCTCGCCAGGGGGGCCGGGACTCTGGTCCAGCTTTCCATTGACGGCGCGACCCCGCCGCTGCCCTTCAATCAGATCCAGTGCGCGGACATGCGAGGTTGGGTCGGAGACACCACCGCGGCGGGTTGGCGCAAGGTGGCGGACAGCATCGGCGATCTGGCGGGCGGCCTAACGGGGGCAGTCTCGCCTCTGGCTGGGGCCGCATTGCCGCTGCCGTCGAAGCCCTCCATCGCTGTCATGCCCTTCGCCAACCTTTCCGGCGATCCGGAGCAGGACTATTTCGCCGACGGCATGGTGGTGGAAATCGTCACGGCTTTGTCGCGGGTGAGGTCACTTTTCGTGATCGCCAGCAGCTCGACCTTGACCTTCAAAGGTGGGGGCCTAGCCCCCCAACAAGTGGGTCGAAGCCTTGGGGTGCGCTATGTGCTGGAAGGTAGCGTGCGCAAGTCGGGCGGCCGCGTGAGGATCGCCGTTCAACTGATCGACGCGGCGGATGGCGCCCAGATATGGGCGCAGCGGTTCGACGGCGCGCTCGACGACGTTTTCGACCTTCAGGACCAGGTGGCTCTGAGTGTGGCCGGCGTCATTGAGCCGACCGTCGTGCAGGCGGAGGTCCGGCGGGCGGCGGCGGGCCCTACCGGCAATCTTGGCGCCTACGATCTTTGGCTTCGCAGCCTCGGCCCAGGGCGATCCTATGAACGCGCGGGAGTCCTTGAGGCGGTCGATCTCCTTGACCAGGCGATCGCCATGGAGCCGAACTTCGCGCCTGCGCTGGCGGCCGGCGCGCGCTGCCGGTATCTGATCGATCTGTTCGGCTGGACGCAGGATCCGGACGCCAACAGGCGGCAGGGCCTGGATCTGCTGCATCGCGCGCTTAAGTGCTCGGGCGACGACGCCAATGTCATTTCAATGATGGCGGGTGTGACCGCGACCCTCGGCCGGGACAGCCGCGCCGGTCTCGTGCTCGCGGCCAGAGCCATCGAAGTGAACCCGGGGTCGGCCTATGCCTGGTTCATCAGCGGCTCGATCCGCACCTTTCTAGGCGATGTCGATGTGGCTATCGATCATTTCGAGAGGTCGCGCCGGCTCGATCCGCTCGGTCCCGATCATCCAACGCTCATCGGCTTCATGGCGATGGCGAGGTTGCAGCGGCGGGAGTTCGAAGAGGCCATCGAATTGGCCACGGCCTGTGTGCAGCAGGTCGATCACCCGACCGGCTACGCCTGTCTGGCCTCAAGTCACGGCCATCTGGGGCGGATCGGGCCCGCCGCCGAGGCATTGGACCGTTATGAGACGCTAGCCTCGCAACCGATCGAGACCTTCGCCCAATCGTACTTCATCGACCCGGGCGGCCGTAAATTGTTCCTCGACGGGATCGCGCTTGCCATGGAGGCGGGACCATCGAAGACAGGGCCCGACGCCAGATGACCGACATCTTCATCTCCTACGCCCGCTCGACGGGGGCCGAGGCCCGGCGGGTGCCTGAAAGCGGACCTCGCGAGATTCCGCTTAGAGTCATCTTTCCCGTTCCGTGCCCGCCCGCGGTAGCCGGGTGGCGCGACCGGAAATCCCTCACGCCGCCTTCGCCATCACACTCATCGCCGGCCACGTGGCGAGCAAGCGCCCCAGCACCTCGCCC
>JAYUBD010000569.1:0-3637 GCA_043740995.1 Caulobacteraceae bacterium
CCTGCTCGCCTACGATGTGGGCTCTAAGTCGGTGAACGGCGGCGGAACCGGGCATGGCCTTGAACGCGGGTACCAGACGGAAACGGTTGAAAGCTGCCAGGATCACCATGCCCGCGAACAGCCCGACCTTCAGGAGCAGCAGTCGTCCGTAGAGGGTCGAAAACAGAGGCGCCAGGCTACCCAGCGTGAAACAGGCATTGCCCACCCCACTCACCACGATGGCGGCGACGGCGATCGACCCGGTTGTGGAAAAATCACTCAGCGCCCGTCCGGTCCGAGGGTCCCGCGGCGCGCTTCGAAGCAGCAGCAGGAAGGCGCTGAGCGCGCCCAGCCAGGCGCCGGCCGCCAACAGGTGGACCGCATCGTTCGCCGAGTGAACCCAGCCCAGGAAGCCGTGATTCATGTGTCCGTGTCCGGTCAGGGCGAGACTGGCCAGCAAAAGGCCGGCCAGAACCGCCTGGGTTCGCCTTGTTCGACGAAGCGGCTCCGCGCAGAGCGCCAGCGCCACCAACAATCGAACAGCCCAGATTGGTCCAAAGTCCGTCTCGAAGAAAACCGTTGGGATGGTGGGAAGGGCTGACGCCATGTCGCCCGCCATCGAGGCGGTTGAGAAGAAGAACCAGGCGAGGCCCGACAGGACGGTCACGGCCGCCGATGCGGCCATCGTCCGGTGCCGCCGGTCGTCACCGGTCAGCGGCGTCCAGGGGGCATGGATTGGGAAGAGGGCGAGGCCGAACAGGATCGTGACGGCGGCATAATGCAGCCACCGCGCGGCGATGAGCCCGGCCTCGATCACCTACTTCACCGTGAAATCGAATTTGCCCGCCACGCGGTGCGTGTCGGTGGACACCGCTCTCCAGACAACGATGTAACGGCCCGGGGCCAGATTCCCAAAGATAGGCGCGACGAGTTGGGTCTTTGTTACATCAACCGTGGCTCTTCCGGTCTTCACCAGCGCGCCGGAAAAACTTCTGATCGTGACCCCGGAAAGCCTGGCGAAGATCGTCTCGTTGAAAATAATGCGGACCTCGCGGGGAGAGCCGACGAGATGGGCGCCCGCCGAAGGAGAGGCCGAGATCAGCCTGGGATGGGCGTAGGCGCCGGTTGCCGTCAGGGTGAAGGCGGCCAAAAGGCCGAGTGCGAGTTTGGGCATAATGACGCAGTGTTCTCCGGTGGTTAACCCAACAATCGAGCTAACCCGCACCAACTAGGACATTTCCTATGTGAATGACGCTTGAGGATTTGGTTATGTCCGGTTCACGAGGTGGAGCCGGCGCTCTCATGACGGTATCGATGGCCCTTTGACACTCCACGTCGAATAGCGGCCAATCCGGATCGCAAACGGTCGACTAGAGTCCACCCCCGTTGACGGCATGCGCGATAAAGCCACCCCCCAGAACCCGGCTTGGCTCGACGGCATGATAGAGGACGCAGGCCTGTCCGGGCGCCACGGCCTCTTCCGGTTCATCGAAAACCACCTCGACGATGCCGCCATCGCCGGACCGCAGTCGAGCCGACACCGGGGGCCGGGTCGAGCGCACCTGGGCGAGGACCGGGCGGCCCGCCGCGGCGGCGGTCGCAATGGTCGCCTCGCCCAGCCAGTGGGTTTCCTTCAGGGTCAGGGCGTCGACGAGCAGGGCTTCGCGGGGGCCGACAATGACTTCGCGCCGCGCGGCGTTCAGGCGCAAAACAAACAGCGGATCGCCCACCGCGACGTTCAACCCGCGCCGCTGGCCAACCGTGAATCGCGTGACGCCCTCGTGCCGCCCAAGGATGCGACCGTCCAGATGCACGATTTCCCCCGCCGCGTCCGGCCTCGGCCGCAAGCGATCGACCACGGTGACATATCGCCCTTCCGGAACGAAACAGATGTCCTGGCTATCGGGCTTGTCGGCGATGGCGAGACCGAGTTCCGCCGCCACGGCGCGAACCTGCGACTTTTCCAGATCGCCTAAGGGAAAGCGGAGATAGTCCAATTGTTCAGGCGTGGTGGCGAACAGGAAATAGCTTTGGTCCCGCGCCGCGTCGCGGGCCCGATGAAGCTCCACGCCGGACGCGCTCACGCCGCGCCTCACATAGTGGCCGGTCGCGAGGGCGGCGGCCCCGAGGTCTCTGGCCACCCCAAGCAAATCACGAAACTTCACCGTCTGATTGCATCGCACGCAGGGAATCGGCGTTTCGCCCCGATCATAGGTGTCGGCGAAGTCCTGCATGACCGCGTCGCGAAACCGGCTTTCATAGTCGAGCACATAGTGGGGAATATCCAGCCGCTCGGCGGCGGCGCGGGCGTCCATAATGTCCTGGCCCGCGCAGCAGGCTCCTTTTCGCTGGGTCGCGGCGCCGTGATCATAGAGTTGCAGGGTGACGCCCACGACGTCATAGCCGGCCCGCTTTAGCAGGGCGGCGGTCACGGTCGAGTCGACTCCGCCGGACATTGCCGCCACCACCCGCGCGCCCGGCGGCAAGGCCATGGCGGCGCGCGCTATGGTCTCGGCCTCGCTCAAGGGGTTGGTGTTGACAGGCATCGCATTCCGGATTTTTTGATCGCCACGAGGGCAAGGCCCCTCATTTAGGGGCGGATCGCGGCGAAGGCGAGACTTGCACGCAACCGCGACATTGCCGTGAGGAGCGCGCGCTGATAGCGCTGCGCCCGGAAGGCGTCCCGGAGAGTTGTCGTTCATGGCCGTTACCGATCCGATTGAGGCCCATCATCGCGCCCGGCGGCGCCCCGGCCGTCTGTGGGACTTGCTGACCTTTGACCGGATGATTACCGGCCCGGTCATTCATCTCGTCTATTGGGCGGGACTTGGCGTGATCGTGGTCGGCGCCTTTTCCGTAGTGGGCGCATCGATCGGCGTCGCCTGGCGCGACGGTGGAACCGCGCTGTTGCTGGCCATCCCGGTGCTGGTCGTGGGGCTGTTGGTGGTGATCGGCATGGCGCTGATCTGGCGCGCCTTTTGCGAATTCTATGTCGCCATCTTTCGGATCAGCGACGACTTGGCGGCGTTGCGCAAGGCGACGGAGGCTGATCGCGGCCTCGGGCCGTCGCCCGATAGCCCATCGATCCGAAACATCGGCCGGTAGGCTTGCGGCGGGGTCGCGACCCGCCCTCCCCGTGCACACGTCTTCGCCGGGCCGTCCGCCACGATTGTTACTTGGCGCCAGAGGCCAAATCGGCCTAGCGAATCACTACCGGTCGTTAACCTTTGACGCGTGTAATCAGGCCGGGGTCCGCTTCGCTGCGGGCTCGTCAGGCGGGCGGACGAAACAGCGCGCGTAGTTCAACCGCTGGTGCGTGGAGAGGTCGAGAGCATGCGAATCCTGCTGATCGAGGATGACCAGGCGGTAGCCAAGGGGATCGAAATGATCCTCAAGGCGGAAGGCTTTAATATCTACACCACGGACCTCGGCGAGGAGGGTGTCGATCTCGGCAGGATCTATGATTACGACCTCATTCTCCTGGATCTGAATCTGCCGGACATCAGCGGCCTGGACGTGTTGCGCACTTTGCGGGTCGGCCGAATTGCCACGCCGATCATGATCCTCTCGGGCAGCGCCGAGATCGACACCAAGGTGAAGACCCTGGGCGCCGGAGCCGACGACTATCTGACCAAACCATTCCACCGCGAAGAGCTGG
>JAYUBD010000570.1:0-3627 GCA_043740995.1 Caulobacteraceae bacterium
GCTCAAAAACAAGATTTCTGAACTCCAGACAGAATTTCGTAGGGTGCGGACCCACAGCACGGCGCTTGCCGAACCGCTCACGGCGGAAGACCAACTCGCCCAGGCGATGCCTGACGCGAGCCCCACTAAATGGCATCTGGCCCATACCAGCTGGTTCTTCGAAACCTTTGTCCTGGTTCCCCATGCGCCAGGCTATGCCAGTTTCAATCCCGCTTATGTATATCTGTTCAATTCCTACTACGAGGCGGTCGGCGCGCGACACCCGCGTCATGACCGCGGCCTGCTGACTCGTCCCTCACTGTTGGAGATCAGGACTTATCGCGCCCACATCGACGACGCCATCGATTGCCTGCTCGCTGCACCGATCTCGCCGATCATTCAGGATCTGGTCGCGCTCGGCCTCGCGCATGAGCAACAGCATCAGGAGTTGATCCTGATGGACATCCTCAATCTTTTCGCCGGGTCGCCGCTCAAGCCGGCCTATGCGCCTTCCGGCCCGGCCTTGGCGCCATCATCGCGGCCGGGCGCAATGATCGACATGGCCGGCGGTGTTTTTGAGATTGGCAAGCATGGCCCCGGATTTGGCTTCGACAACGAATCGCCACGCCATGCGGTTCTGCTGCGCCCCTATCGGTTGTCGAGCGGGCTGGTCACCAATGGCGAATGGCTGACGTTCATGGCCGACGGTGGGTATCGCCGCCCGGAATTCTGGCTAGCCGATGGCTGGGCGCGCGCTCAGGCCGAAGCCTGGGAAGCGCCGCTCTATTGGGAACGTCGGGGCGATTGCTGGGTGACCATGACGCTGGCGGGTCCGGCGATCGTCGCTCCAGACGCTCCGGTTGCGCACATCAGCTTCTACGAGGCCGCGGCCTTTGCCGCTTGGGCGAAAAGACGACTTCCCACGGAAGCGGAATGGGAACACGCGGTGGAGACGCAGCCAACGTCGTTCGACCAACTCTATGACTGTCTCTGGCAGTGGACGGCGAGCGCCTACGCGCCTCATCCGGGGTTCAGTCCGGCCGCCGGGGCCGTCGGCGAGTACAATGCCAAGTTCATGGTTGGTCAAATGGTGCTTAAGGGCGGGGCCTGCGTGACGCCCGCTGGGCACTCCCGCAGCGCCTATCGGAACTTTTACTATCCCCATCAGCGTTGGATGTTTTCTGGCCTGCGTCTCGCGGAAGACCTCGCCGAGGGAGACGACGCCAACGCCTTTGTGATTGACGTGATCGCGGGCCTGTCCGCCGCGCGCAAGCGGCTGCCCTCCAAATGGTTCTATGACGCGCGCGGGTCCGCGCTGTTCGAGGACATTTGCCAACTACCGGAGTATTATCCGACACGGCAGGAGCTTTCCCTGCTCGCCTGCATTGCCCCCGATATCGCCGCGCACATTTCCGACGGCGCGGTGCTGACCGAGCTTGGCAGCGGGGCAAGCCTGAAGACCCGGCTGATCCTGGATGCCGCGCCGCAAATTGCGGTTTATCGGCCGATCGACATCAGCGAGTCCGCGCTGCGGTCCGCGGCGGCGGAGATTGCGCGCGACTATCCGAGGGTTTCGGTGCGACCGGTGGTCGGTGACTTCACCCACCTGGGGGAGGCGCCTGTCGATCTGCGCGACGCGCCGCAAATGGGTTTCTTTCCCGGATCGACGATCGGCAATTTCGCGCCGGAAGACGCCATAGGTCTATTGCAACGGGTGCGGGCGTTTCTGGGTCCCGAAGGTCGACTCGTCATCGGTGTCGATCTGGCCAAGGATGCCGAGACCTTGGTTGCCGCCTATGACGACGCTCAAGGCGTAACGGCGGCGTTCAACATGAATCTGCTGGCGCGTATCAACGGTGAGCTCGGCGCCGACTTTGATCTCTCCAAATTCGCCCATCGCGTCGCATGGAACCGACTGGAGGGTCGAATGGAGATGCACCTTGAGGCGCTCCGCTCCCAGACGGTGACTGTGGCTGGGCGGACGTTCAGGTTCGTGGCCGGCGAGACCATTCATACCGAAAATTCCTACAAGCACTCTATCGAGGGATTCTTGGCTCTGGCCTCACGCGCCGGATGGCGCTCTCTCCAATACTGGACGAGTTCCGACCCGTTTTTCGCGGTTTTCCTGCTCGCCTGACACGGGTTGGCGATTACTCCCCGGCGGGAGGACGACCACCGCCGCGCGATGCGGCTCCGCCTTTGCGGCCGGCATTGGCGGCGAGGTCGCGATTCTGCGCAAAACTTCGCTTCTCGCTGGGAACGCTCGCGCCGCCGCGTCTGGCGATTTCCTTGCGTCGCTCTGGATCCATCGCCGCGAAACCGCGGCGGGAGGGTTTCGGCTTGTCGTCCATGTCCATCGAATTTCTCCAGGATGAGCGGAGTGCCAACGACCGATCGCCGGCTTGAAGCGGGGGCTTGCGGCCAAACCGGTATCTCGTCCTGTTTCCAACGCAACCGAGCCGGAGCGGTTCCGCTGTGACCGGCGCCTTGCCCGGCGCGTGAATTAGATATCCGATCGGTTCGCTTCGAAGAGCGGGATCGAAACCGTCGCGCGAAGACCGCCGACCTGACGATTGCCCAAGGCGACATCGCCGCCATGCCCCCTGGCCACGGCGCGGACAACGGCTAGGCCAAGACCGATGCCGCCTGTTTCGCGGTTCCGAGACGTTTCGAGGCGGAAAAAAGGCTCGAAGGCCCGCTCCATGTCCGCGTCGGGCATGCCCGGACCATCGTCCTCGATCTCGACAATGGCCATGCCCGCCTTGGTGTAGAGCCGCCCGCGAGCCGCGCCGCCGAACTTAAGTGCGTTATCCACAAGGTTGACGATCATCCGTTTCAAGGCCAGCGAATCACCGTCCACGATGAGCTTTTCTCCCGCCGTCATCGTCGCCAAGCCGCCCGTCAGTCTCGCTTCCTCCATGACAGTGTCCAACAACGAGGATAGCTCAAGCTTTCGACGGTCTCTCGGCTCGGCCACCACGCGTACGAAGTCGAGCGTGGCCGTAACCATGGCCTCCATCTGATCGATATCAGCGGCTAGTTTGTCGCGCAGGGTCGGCGGCGTGGCCTCAATCCGGAACCGCAGGCGGGTGAGGGGGGTTCGTAGATCGTGGGCGATCGCCGCGATCATGGTCGTGCGAAAACCCACATGGCGTTGAAGGCGCGCCTGCATCTCGTTGAAAGCCGTGACGGCGGCCCTAACCTCGGCGGACCCCGATATGTCCAGGGGCCTGGCGCCGGGATCTCGCCCCAATCGCTCGGCGCCGGCGGCCAGGGCAATGATTGGCGCGGCCAGCCGCCGCGCGAACGCCCACGCCAAGGGCGAAACAGCGAGCGCCGCCAACACCAGGACCAGCAATAGTCTTTGCCGCCAGGGATCGAGCCCGAACGTCGTTTTCGGCTGGATGATCAGCCAGCTTCCGTCACTTTGGACGACCGCGAGTTGAAAGCGATTGAACAACAGCGGCGGCTCTTGACCAGGTCCCGGCCGGTCGCCAAGGCGGGGGCGGAGCAGGCGCCGCGGCACGGCGAGGGCGGCGAAATTTGGGCCCCGCTGCCCGATAACGATATGAGCCACATCGATGTTGAGCGCCCGGGCCAGGTCAAAGCGAAAATTCAAACGGCGGCGACCGACCGTTTGGTCAAACG
>JAYUBD010000571.1:0-3626 GCA_043740995.1 Caulobacteraceae bacterium
GTTCGGAATCGTCACGTTGTAGATGTATTGATTGGCGTAGGCCGGATAGTCGGGCGTGGTCTTTGCGCCGACATTGTCGAAGGGCTTGCGGAAGGTCGACCCCCCCCCGCTGGCGTTGGTGACGGCCGCGCGCGTACCGCTGCGGCGATCGCCGGTGATCATTGTTACAGTGTAGTCTTCGACCTCGCCGAGATCGGCGTCATCGGCCTGGGTGACCTGGCCGGCGTGGCGCAAGGCGATGGGCAGGGTCTTGCCGCCGATGTTCAGCGATATGCCCGTGCCGTTACGCAAGGTGTTGGTGAATTTGAACTGGAAGGTGAGATCTTCCTTGGCGTCGCCGTCGTTGTCGATGTGGATCTCGTAGATCGCGTCCGGGTCCATCGTGTAGTAGTTCGGGCCCGCGCCTGGGATCTCCAGAGGCTGGTAGTTGGCGATGAAGGTGACGTAGGCCGCGCGTCCTGGCTCATAGCTTCGGAACATGTAGAAGTCGGTCGAATCGACCTTCGGCATCTTGGTGATGTTCGGGGCTTCCCGGTGACTTGACGCCTGCACGTTCCCGACGCCGAGCGCCATGACAGCCGCGACAACGGTCGCTGCTCCACCGAAATACCGCATCCTCATCATAAGTCTCCGCGCAAGCTCTGCTTGTTTTCGCCAGGATCGCCAACAGCGGCCGTCCCGGTCCACAAACCCACTACGGACCGGGGAGCGCGGCGGATCACCGCTGGCCGCAATTTCGTCACCGTCCCGACAAATTGGGTTGCGGTCAGGGTCGGAAGGTCGGCGCGGCCAGGGCTGTCAGCTGGTAATCCGGAGCAAGAAGATCGCCCCATCGCCACTCTCCGGAGCCGATGGCCAGGACCGTGCTCCCTGCGCCCTGGGTCAGAATGATCAGCTCGGGGCCGCGCACAATCTGGGCCTGACAGGCCGCGGGAGCGGACCTCACACCCGAGATAACGGCCGTGCGGATCGTGGCGACACCGACGGCGGCGTCGAGGCGCGGACCGACCCAGCCGCCATCCCACAGCATGATGGCGTTGGCGACCGAGCGCGCCGGCTTCGGGATTTCGGCGAGGGCGGCCTGCACTTGAGGATCGGCCTGCAGGGCCTTCTGAAGCCACGCGGTCAACTGGCAGGTCTGGCCAGAGGCTCCGCTTGAGGCTGCGGCCACCGACAGCGCCACCGGGTCGGCCAGCGGGTCGCGCTCGCCCTCACGCGGGGTCGACATCGAAACATCGACAAACTCCGGCACGACATCGGTGGGTTCGGGCGGCGTCTCCGGCGCCTCGGAACGTGGCGGGGGCGGTGTCGACGCTAGCGGCGCGGCGGGCGGCCTGGGGTTCGGCGCCGGGGCCTTGCCACTAACCAGAGACACCGAAAAGACGCCGACATCAGCAGGCGCGCTGGCCGGCGCCGGCGCGCGCAGAAGCAGCGCGAGCACGGCGGCGTGGGCGAGCACGCTGCCTGCGACGACCAGGTGTCTGCGTCGGGAATTCACGGGACGGCCAAGAGCTCCGCGCGTTGCGCTACGCTCATTACGAAAGCGCTCCCGGGCTGGATCAGCGCCAGTCTACCCAGGGCCTTCATATCCCAAGCACCGCGCCGACGACCCTCGACCAGCCTCGCCATTCGATAGGTCCTTGGGTGGAGATCAGGCAGGCGCAGGGACCCTGCGGCGACACCGTCAGGCGGTGATCGACCCCGGCGTCATTTTCCGCGAAATCGCCCGCCACATAGACTCCCCTGTCGTGAAAGGAGCCCTGCAGAACCGCGATCAATTCCTCGCCGCGATGGCCGTGGGATGGAATGCGCACACCTTTGGCCGCCCGCAGCAGGATCGTCCGCCACGGCGCGCCTGAGGACCCCTTGACGGGCGCGGCCCAGATCCCCGGAGCCAACCAGCGTCGCGAACCGAGCCCCGCCGCGGCGACGCTCTGAGGGATCCTCACGTCGCCGAGAAATTCGCGTCGGGCCGGGGGCGGCGAAGGCGACGGCGAGGCTACTTCCTCGATCCGCGCCAGCACGCCCTCAAGCGCCGCGTTGGACATTCGGGCCGGCGCCGAGGTTTCGATACCGCGGCCCTCGCGGTCCTCGATATGCAAGACCTGCCCACGGCAGGCCTGGCAGCTCTCCAGGTGAGCTGAAACCGTGATCGCGGGCGGCGATGGAAGCTCGCCCGTGGCGTACAGTGTCAGCAGCCTGAAGGACGGATGGCGGCGACCACTCAAGCGAACCCGCCAAGAGCGGATCTGAGATGCGCCGCGGCCAGTCTGATCCGCGACTTCACAGTCCCCAGGGGAAGTCCGAGCCGACTGGCGATCTCCGGGTGGGTCCGATCCTCGAAGTAGGACAGCTGCAGCACCTGGGCCTGCTCGCGCGGCAGAGTCCTGATCGCCGCGCGCAGGAGCTTCTCGGTTTCCAGCGCCTTCAATTCATCCTCAGGCGTAAGCTGGGCGGTGGGCGTTTCGCCGATGCATCCATCGACCGGGTGCGTTTCCCGCCTCAGCAGGTCCACCCGCAGATTGCGCGCGATGGTATAGATCCAGGCGCCCGCGCTCGCGCGCATCGGATCGAACTGCTCGGCCTTGCGCCACACGGCCAGGAGGGTTTCCTGCGCGAGGTCCTCGGCCGCCTGTTCGGCCAATCCGTGGCGCAGGAGATAGCCCTTCACCTTGGGGGCGAAACTCGTAAACAAGGCGATGAAACTTTCGCGATCGCGACTCTCAGCGATCGCGATGATCCAGTCGTCAGGGCGCTCGGCTGCTTGTGGCCGTTGGGCCGTCTCGCTCATTCCGCACCCTCCAGACTGAATATCGACGTCGCGTGGAATCGCGGCCCACCCATCACGTCGATCAGCGTGGCCCGAAAACCGCCCCGCCCGAAAACCACTCGAGGCGATACGCGCGAACGCGGGCAAAGGATGCGCGGCCGCCAAAATAGGGCGCGCCGCTGGACGTGGCTCAGATATCGAGGCGTACGCCGATGTCGCGGTCAGCCGGGTTCCACGCGATGGCGCCGCCTGAGGAGATCAACGCCACCATTCGGCTGTTCGGCCAGACCTGCATCGTGTGGACGAACCCCGTCGGGTTCTCCACGAAATCACCCGCCACGAACGTCCGGCCGTCGTCAAATCCGCCCTCAAGCACGACGATCAGCTCGTCGCCGAGATGGCCATGCGTTGGCAGTGCGGTCTCGGCCGGGGCGCAGAACAGATAGGTTCGCCAGCCACCGACCCGAGGCGCGGCCAGATGCGCGACCCAGGCGTCGGGCGTCAGATGCACCGGCGCCGCAAGCCCGATGTCGGCTATCGCCGGTGGCAGTCGAATGCCGGGAGGCAGGGTGCAAGCTCGTGTGGCGGGCGCGCTGACCTCAGCCAACGCGTCTATCCGGTCCAACGCCTGCTGCAGCGCGCCGGGTTGCAGCGGCGCGCCCGGCAGCGACTGCAGGCGCTGGCCCTCCGCTTCTTCGATCCTGCTGACCGCCGACCGGCAGTCCTCGCAGACTTCGACGTGAAGTCGCACAGCCAGCGAGGGGCCCAGCGGCAGGTGCCCGGTGGCAAGATCCGTGATCAATGCGGCCGATGGGTGATGCGTGTGGGCGCTCAATGCGGAGTTCCATAGGCAATC
>JAYUBD010000572.1:0-3623 GCA_043740995.1 Caulobacteraceae bacterium
TAGCCCTCCCACCGGTAGGCGATGAACCCGCTCTCCGGCCGCCAGCCGTGCGTGACCGTTGCGCCGCCATTCTGCGCCCAGACCCAATCGGCGCGGGCATAGAGCTGGTCGGCGAGCGTGCGGATTTCCTGTTCATCGGGCGAGTCCGCGTCGAAATAGACTCCAGCCGTCAGCGCGCCCGCGAGCAGAAAGGCGCTGTCCACGGTCGAAAGTTCGCAGTCCCAGGCGCGCCGGCCCGTCTGCATGTCCAGGAAATGATAGTAGAAGCCGTGATGTCCCGTGGCGTCCGGCTCCGGCCCCTGCGGGCTCTTCCAGAAGAACCGCAAGGTGGACAGCGTCCGCTCCACCGCCAGCTTGCGGGTCATGAAACCGCGTTCGACGCCAACCGGGTAGCACGCGAGCGCCAGCCCGGTCGCCGCGATGCTGGCCGGCCAGGCCTCGGCGGTCTTGTCGAGGATCAGGCCGTTGGCCGGATTCACCTCGTTGAGGAAATAGTTGAAGGTCTCGCACTGCAGCGTCTCCAGCTCGGACTCGGTGGCGCGCCGTCCCGCGCTCATGACGCGACCGGCAGCGCCGGGCGGCGCGGGAGGATGAATTGCGCGACCGCATGGGCGAAGCCCTCGTCGCCGTTGGAGGTGGTGACGTCGTCGGCTGCCGCCCTCACCGCGTCCGGCGCCTGACCCATGGCGATCGCGAAGCCCGCGACCTGGAACATCGGCACATCGTTCATCATGTCGCCGATCACCGCCGCCCGTCGCCGGTCCAAGCCCAGTTTCGCGCAAAGCGCCAGCACCGCGCCGCCCTTGTTGGCCTCGAGGTGGGTGACGTCCAGATAGCAGGTCTGGGACAGGTTTATCGTCGCGCGCCCGTGGAACTGGGCTCGGGCTTCGGCCTCCACGGCCGCCAAGCGCGGCGGGCTGTCGGAGACGCCGACGATCTTGTCGATGCGATCCATCACGTCGGCGAAATCCGCCACGGTCACCGGATCGAACCCAACCGCGCGCCGATGGTCGGCCACGAAGGGGCTAGCGGGGTTTCGCAGGCGCCAATCTCCGTCGGCGAACACCCAGGCATCGACGCCGCGCCGGGCGAGCAGGTCCAACATCGCGCCCGCCACGGTCCCCGGCAGGCGATGGGCCTCGATCAGACGCAGATCAGGGTCAACCAGGGCCCCGCCGTTGAAAGCCGCGAAGGGGATCTTTAACGCCAGGGCCGAGACCAGATCGACCATGCCCCGTGGGGGTCGGCTGGAGACCAAGGTGAAATCGATGCCGGCCAAAGAGAGGCGGCGCACCGCAGTCCTGGCCCGCCGCGTGAGCGCCTTTTCCGGCGTGAGCAAGGTCCCATCCACATCGGCGACCAACAGGGCGATCCCTTCGTCTTCGTCCGCCCGAGCGGCCATGTTGTCTTGGCCTTTCAACCTTGCCCGGAGAGGTCCTCCAAGAGCCGGCCGGTGTCGCCGACCGGGCGCCAGCTAGGACGCACGCCGATGCTGGAGTTTACAGGCCGACCTCGCCGGGGACATTCACGGGGCGAAGGCTCCAAGGTGATCACCGCCGCCAAGCCGCCGGTTGCCGCGGACCTCAGGCCACGAACGCCCCCGGCGTAAGGGACGGCGCCGACGCGCGTCTTGTATCACGTGGCGGGCCTCTCATGGGCCCGCCGACGGAGCGCCGATCGGCGCGCCGCTGGCGTTACCGGAGAACACCAATGGCCTGGCTCGCGGCGAACTGGTTCTGGGTGGTGATCGGCATAGCCTTTGTCGCCATGCAGCTCTTTGGCCACGGTGGGCATGGCGGTCACAGCCACGGATCGCAGTCTTCCGGGACGCCCGACCCCCATCCAGATGCGCAGGCCGGCGATCACGCCCAGCCCCATGTCCATTGACGCGCAGACGTCCTGAAGAGCGCAGAACCCCAGGAGATCGAGATGCTGAACACACGTGTGGTGAGTTGGGCCCTGGGCCTTTCGACCGCCATCAGCTTTGTCGTCTGCGTGGCCTATGGCCTGATCGTCCCGGAGAGCCTCCACAACCGGGCCTTTCTTGAACAGGTTCTGCCGGCGTTCAAATGGCTGACCTGGTGGGGATTTGGCTTGGGCTTGGCCGAAAGTTTCCTCTACGGCGTCTATGCCGGACTGGTCTTCTGTCCGATCTACAATGCGCTCAATCGGCGTTGGGGAGCGCAGACCCATCGCAGCTAGCGAGGGGGGCCGCCACGCCAGCGCGCCCGCGAGGCCTGCCTCCGCTACGGCTCAGCGTTCAAGGGCCGCGACCCCCGGGAGCGTGTTGCCCGCCATCCACTCCAGGAAGGCCCCGCCGGCGGTGGAGACGAAGGTGAAGTCCCCTGACACGCCGGCCCTGTTGAGCGCCGAGACGGTGTCGCCGCCGCCGGCCACCGCGACAAGCCGCCCGCGCCGCGTCAGATCGGCCGCAGCCTGAGCGATTTTCAGGGTGCCGTGGTCAAAGGGTGGGGTCTCGAAGACACCGAGCGGTCCGTTCCAGATCAGCGTTTCGCAGCCTTCCATGGCGCGGCGCAGTCCCGCCAGCGTCTCGGGGCCGGCATCGAGAATCCGCTCGTCGTCACCCACCTCGCCCTGGCGACGGACGAAGGTGGGCGCGCCCGGCGCAAGGCTTGCGGCCACCACCACATCGGAGGGCAGAAGCAGTTCGCAATCGTTCTCGCGGGCGGCCTGCTCAATCTCGCGTGCGCTCCCGGCCAGGGCCTTCTCACAGAAGCTCGCGCCCACGGACCATCCCCGCGCGAAGAGGAAGGTGTTGGCCAGGCCACCGCCGACGGCCAGCCGGTCCAGCCTGGTCACCAGGTTCTTCAGCAGGTCGAGCTTGCTGGACACCTTGGCGCCCCCGACGATCCCCATCACGGGCCGGCGAGGCTTTCCCAGCGCCCGTTCCAGCTGTTCGAGTTGGCGCTGCATCGCGAGGCCGGCAAAGGCCGGAAGCAGGTGGGCGATCGCCTCCGTGGAGGCATGGGCGCGGTGGGCGGCCGAAAAGGCGTCGTTGACGTAGAGGTCCCCATTGGCCGCCAGGTCGCGCGCGAAAGCCGGGTCGTTGGCCTCCTCGCCGGGATGGAAGCGAAGGTTCTCGAGGAGGGCGACGCCGCCGAGCCCCAGACCGTCGACCACCGCCTTCACGCCTGGACCGATGCAATCCTCGGCGAACGCGACAGGGCTTCCGAGCAGCGCTGACAGGGGCTCGAGGATCGGCCGAAGGCTCATGGACGGTGTCGGCTTGCCCTTCGGTCGGCCGAAGTGCGAGAGCAGCACAACCTTGGCCCCTCGCGCGCTGAGATATCGAAAGGTTGGGACCGCGGCGCGCAGCCGGGCGTCGTCGGCCACGCGCCCGTCTTCCATCGGGACGTTGAAATCCACCCGGACCAGCACGCGTTTGCCGGACAGCTCGCCGGCTTCATCGAGCGTGCGGAAGGTCACGGGTCCATCGGCGGAGGCGCGAACAATCCGCCTCCGATCCCCAGCGCGGCGTCGGTCGCCTCGATCGAACGGGGTCCAGACGTCTCGCGGCCACTGAGCGCCCGTATGGCGTCGATCGTCTCGGGAATGACGATGGCCTGATTGTCGACCATGTAGGCGTAGAACAGCTCGTCGCC
>JAYUBD010000573.1:0-3617 GCA_043740995.1 Caulobacteraceae bacterium
CCGGCATATCTGACACCGGCCGGGTTTCCACAGCCGTGGTCGCGACCGGCAGCACGAGTTCGACAATCGTCCCCTCGCCGACCACGCTGCTGAGCGTGAGCTTGCCGCCGGATTGGGCCGCCAGCCCATAGACCATGGATAGCCCGAGGCCGGTGCCTTCTCCGACGCCCTTGGTTGTGAAGAACGGTTCGGTGGCCTTGGCGAGCGTCGCCTCATCCATGCCCTGGCCCGTATCGCTGATCCGAATGGCCACGCATTCCGGCTCCGCGGCGCCGCCCGTGGGCGCGGCAAGCTCAGCGGCGATCACCAGCCGACCGTCGCCGTCCATGGCGTCCCGCGCGTTGACGCACAGATTCAGGATCGCCAGTTCGAGCTGGTTGGGATCGGCTTCGACGGCAGGCAGATCGGCGGCGATATTGACCGTGACCTCGATCAAAGGGCCGATCGAACGCTCGATCAAGTCGCGCATCCCTTCGATGAGCTGGGCAAGGTCCACAGCGCGGCTTTGCAGGGTTTGGCGCCGGCCGAACGCCAGCAGACGCTGGATCAGGGTCTTGGCCCGCTCGGCCGACTGCATCGCGCCGGCGGCGATGCGTTGGGCGCGGTCGTCGTGGGCGAGCTTGCGCGACAGAATATCAAGGCCGCCCATGATTGGGGTGAGAAGGTTGTTGAAGTCGTGGGCGACCCCGCCGGTCAGCTGGCCGAGGGTTTCGATCTTCTGCGCCTCGTGCAGGCGCGCCAGGGCCTCAGCCCGTTCGGCGACCGCAGCTTGAACTCTCTGTTCGAGGGCCAGGTTCATCTCGCGTAGCTCTGACGCGGCCCGCGCCCGCTCCCGCGCATCCCAGGCGCGCGCCGCGATCGCTTCCATCAGCGACACCTCATCGGGCGTCCACGTGCGGAGCTCACGATGGTTCACATAGAGCACGGCTTTCCACTGTCCGCCCCGGATCAGCGGCACGCCGATAGCCGAACGCGTTTCGATGGCCGCAAAATCGGCGTCGCTGGTGCGGGGATCGGCGGTAACGTCGGCCAAGATCGTGGTGACGCCACGCCGCAGCTCGGCGACATTCCCGCGGCCGTACGCCTCTGTCGGGAAGGTTCCGACCAGGGGCGCGACACTGTCGGCGTAACAGGCCTCGAGGGTGACCATCGCGCCGCCGGCGCTGATCTCGCCATAGCCGACGCGGCTGACACCCAGATAGCGTCCCAGCAATTCGGTCGCGGCGGCCTCGATGTCGAGCGGCTCCGTAAGATCACGCAGCCGGTCGGCAAGCGTCAGTAAAAGCTGCTGGCGCACCTCAGCCTCTCGCTGCTCGGTGATGTCGGTGTGGACCCCGACCCATTCGGTGATCGATCCATCGGCGTCCAATATGGGCAGCGCCCGGATCGAGCACCGGCGCCATGCACCGTCGAAACGCCGCACGCGGTGTTCGAACTCGAAGCTTCGGCGTTCGGCCACGGCGATCTTCCAGGCATCGAGCGTCGGCTGCGCGTCGTCCGGATGCACCGCTTCGGCCCAGCCGAAGCCTTGGTATTCCTCGACGGTCTGCCCAGTAAGCTTGGCCCATCCAAACTGCTCGCCTTCCATCTCTCCCGCGGCGTTGTTGGTCCACAAGATGCCCTGCCCGGCGTCCACGGCGACCCTGAAGCGCCTCGCAGCCGCTGTCGCGGCGTCCTCGGCCGCCTTTCGAACGGTGATGTCTGACAGAGTGCCAACCATGCGGATGGCCCGGCCAGCCGCGTCGCGTTCGATCTGGGCGCGAGCGTCCAACCAGAGGTGACGGCCTTGAGCCGTAACGATCCGGAACTCCGTGTCGTATTCGGCCTCGCCGCGAAGCGCAGCGTCACGGACAGCCTCGACATGTGCGCGGTCAGCCGGGTGGATAAGGTTAAGGAAATCCATGCCCGCGGCGCTTGTCCCCACGATATCGGCGGCGTTGTCGGATCGGGTCGATTTCCCTGTGACCAGGTCACGATCCCAAGCCACCATGCGGCCCGCCGCAAGCGCGTGACGCAGGCGCCCTTCGGATCTGGCGATCGCGGCGTTCTGGCGTGCGTGTCCGACGCGGCGCAGAAGCTCAAACGCCAGACCGGTGACGCCCAGGAGCATAAGGAGCCCGAAACCCTGCAAGGCGTAGGTGAAGTTTCGATCGCGCTGGACCGCGCGTGAGGTCGCAAGGGTTTGTTCACTGAAGCGGCGGTCTTCTTCAGCTTGGATGGTGGCGATATTGGCTCTGATCTCGTCCATGATCGTCTTGTCGCTACCCGTTGCGACGATGGCGACCGCCCCAGCCCTGTCGCCGGCGCGGGCGTGGTCGATTGTTGTCGCGAGTTCGCTGAGCTTCGCGGCAACGAGGCTTCTCAGCTCCGCAATCTGGCGCTGTCGGACCGGGCTTTCCGTGGTGAAGTTTGCGAACCGGTCGAGCCTCTGAATCGCCTCGCGTCTTCCCGTCTCATAAGGCGCCAGGTATTCGCGCTGATTGACAATCAGAAAGCCGCGCTGGCCCGTCTCGGCGGCTTGCAGAGCCGAGAGCAACCCTTCTGTTTCCATGCGAACGTCTTGCGTATGGGACTTGAGGCGTTCGCTCGTGGCCCGCTTGGTGTCCGCCTGGAGACTGCCGAGCGAAAGGCTGATCCCCAGAGCCGTCACGCCCAGGGTCGCGCCGACGGCCAATATCCAGGCGCGCCTCATACGCGAATCACTCGCGGGGGGGGGGGCGGACCAAGGCTCAAGTGGCAACCCTCCAGCGCTCCGGTCAGCGGGCGACAGCGATGTGCTCACGCGGACACGGGAGCTAAGGTATAGACACTTTTTCGCGCTGGCGAATCGAACGTCCGACTGCCTGCAAAGCCCGCGAGTCCGCCTTGGAGGGGCGCAAGGTGGTGGAAGAAATGCGCTAAGGCTAGGTCCGGCCTTCAAGTGAGGAACCGAGCCTCTTCGTGCACGTCCCACTCGACGCCGTTCAGTCTCTTGATCGCCGCGCATAAAAGTTGCACAATGCGATGTTCCGTTTGTAGGCGGCGGCGTCTTTCGCCGTGCCGTCGCAGCCCGTTTTTCCACGTTTTCGACGGAAGAAAGAAAATTCTCCACTAAATCAACGGTTATAGCCGCGCAACGACCCGCCAAAACAAGCCAAAACAAGCCAAAACCCGCCATTTCACGCCCACCGACCGCCCAACAACCGCCAATCGCCGCCCGCCAAACCGCCATTTCCCGCCCAATACCCGCCATAACCAGCCATAACCCGCCCGCCGCCGGCCCAGGCTCGGCTGTCGGAGGCGCAATGACACCATGACGAACGGCGCGCGGCGGAGTAGAAATTCAGTCTCTGAATGATTGCCGCCAATCGGAGCGCCCATGATCCTGCCCGCTGAAGGTGATTTTCGGCTTGAGACCGAAGACCATACGGCCCGCCTGGGCGCGGCCCTGGTCGGCGCCCTGGGGCGCGGCGAAGCGATCTGTTTGAGCGGTCCGCTGGGGGCCGGCAAATCGGTGCTGGCGCGGGGCCTGATCCGCGCCCTGTCGCCGCTGGAACGCGATGTGCCCAGCCCGACCTTCACCCTGGTGCAATTCTATGACGGGCCGAAATTCCCGGTCGCGCATTTCGATCTGTATC
>JAYUBD010000574.1:0-3611 GCA_043740995.1 Caulobacteraceae bacterium
TCGCCGCCTTTTTCGGCGCCGGCATGCTCATGCCAGGCATGTTCGGATCCATTGGCTGAGCGGCGCCCGGCGCGGCGAACGCCAGCGGCGCCAGAGCGATCAGGGCCAGGCGTTTCATGCGGCGGCCCCCGAGATCGGTCGTACACTGAAGACCTGAAACATGCCGGCGTGCATGTGATAGAGCATGTGACAGTGAAACGCCCAATCGCCCGGCGTGGCGGTGAAGTCGAAGGCGACCTTGCCGCCCGGGGCCACGTTGACCGTGTGTTTGCGCGGCTGAAAGCCCGCCGGGCCGTGAACGAGTTCGAAGAAATGGCCGTGGAGGTGGATCGGGTGGGTCATCATGGTGTCGTTGATCAGGTTCACCCGCACCCGCTCGTCATTCGCGAATGAATAGGGCTTGGTGGTCTCGCTGAATTTCCGCCCATCGAAGCCCCACATGAAACGCTCCATGTTGCCGGTCAGGTGGATGTCGAGGCTACGGGTCGGCGGGCGAAGATCGGGGTTGGCCATCAGGGCGACGAGGTCCTGGTAGACCAATACCCGATGGCCGACGCTTTCCAGACCTTGCCCCGGCTCGCCGGTGCGATCCATCGGCAGGGGGGCGATGGTCTGGACTCCAGGACCCATCCGAACACCCGGCGCCTTCATCCCGTCGCGCATGGACATCGCCATCCCGCCCGCGCCGTCTGACCCGCGGGGCCTGGGCGGCCCCATCCCGGGCGCCGCCATCGCGGACATTCCCTCCATGCCGGCGGCGGGCCTGGCCGAATCCATTTTCATATCGCCCATGCCGCCGGCGGACATCTCCATGCCCATGTCCTTCATGGTTGCCAGCGGTCGCGCGCGCAGCGGCGGGACCACCGCCGCCATGCCCAGGCGCGGGGCCAGGGTCGCCCGCGCCATGCCCGAACGATCCACCGCCTCGGCGACCAGGGTGAAGGCGCGGTCCTCGGTCGGGCGGACGATGACATCGTAGGTCTCGGCGTTGCCCATCTGGAACTCGTCGACCTCGACGGGCCGCACCATCTGGCCGTCGGCGGCGACGACGGTGAGTTTCAGCCCCGGGATGCGGACATTGAATTCGGTCTGGGCGGCCGAGTTGATGAATCGCAGGCGCACCCGCTCACCGGGCTGGAAGAGGCCGGTCCAGTTGTCGCGCGGACCGTGGCCATTGATCAGGAACTTGAGCACGGAGCCGGTGACGTCGGAGATGTCGGTGGGATCCATGCGCATCCTGGCCCACTGGACCCGTTCAGCCAAAGTCTGGTCGCGACCGGCCAGCAGGGAGGCGACAGTCTCCTTCTGAAAATTATATACCCCGGCCTGCTGCTTCATGCGGTCGAAGATCATGTGCGGGTGCATGAAGCTGAAGTCGGAAAGCACCACCACGTGTTCGCGGTCATAGGCGATCGGGTCGTCGCCCTGAGGGTCGATGATCATCGGGCCATAGTGGCCCTCCTGTTCCTGCAGACCCGAATGGCTGTGATACCAGTAGGTCCCAGACTGGATGATTGGGAATTCGTAGACGAAGGTCTCGCCCGGCCGTATGCCGGGAAAGGTCACCCCCGGCACGCCGTCGAACTGAAAGGGGACCAGCAGGCCATGCCAATGGATCGAGGTATCCTCGGCAAGGCTGTTCTTCACCGACAGCCGAACATTCTGACCCTGTCTCAAGCGCAGAAGCGGCCCTGGAACCGTGCCGTTGATGGTCACCGCATGGCCCATTCGCCCATCGACGTTGAGGTGGGCGTGGGCGATTTCCAGGTTGATATTCGGCCCGGTCAAGGTCGGCGGCGCCGGGAGCAAACCACCGGTCGCGCTCCACGCCCAAGCCGGCAGCAGGCTGTTCAGCGCCAGCCCCCCTCCCAGAACGGCGGCGCCGCGCAGCAAGCCTCGTCTGTCGAAGGTGTTCATGGTTGTCGAAAATCCCGCGCGCCATCGCCCCTCGGAACTGTCCGGGGGCTTCTGGAAATACGCGTCTGATGAACCCATCCCCTCAAAAAATTGACGAGGGCGACGACGGACCGCGAAGACCGATCCGCGCACCGATCAGGCCGCCGTGGGGATAAACGCTCCTGAAACGTATAAGGTTCGAATGGGTGAAAGATTTGCACATGAACGAGCGTCTGGAACGACTTGTCGAACAGCTGGCCCGATCGCCAACCGACCGGTTGCTCGACGATCTGGAAACCAGGATCGGAAAGGATATTCGTATGCGCCGCCACGAAGCGCAATTGACGTCCGCGCTGGCCCCCACGACCGGCGTCGCCATCGCTTTGGCGCTGGCGTTGGGTGTCGCCGTGGGTGGCGGGATGGCGGTTGTCAACGGAGCCGCGCGGTCTCACGGGATGTTCGCCGCCTCGGACTATTTTTCGCCTTCGCACCTGCTGGAGGGTGGTTCGTGACCCTGAAGCGAGGACTGGCGCTGACATTGCTGCTTTCGCTCCTGGGCGCGGCGCTCGGGGTCTGGGGCGGCGCGACGTTCGTGGTTCACCGCATGCGCGGACCGACGCCGTTCCACGAGATGGTGCACAAGGAACTGCACATGACCCCCGCCCAGGCGCGACAGGTGGCCCGGCTCGAGCGCGACCACGCGGTGCGCAAGACCGCACTGGAGGCTGAGATGCGCGCGGCCAACGGCGACCTCGCCCGCGCCTATCAAGAGCGACACGCCTATACGCCCGCGGTACAAGCGGCGATCGACCGTTTTCACCACGCCATGAGCGCCCTGCAGACTGAAACCGTGATGCACGTCCTCGCCATGCGGTCGGTGTTGACGGCCTCCCAGGCGACCAGCTTCGACGAAACCGTCGTTAGGTCGCTGACATCCGAGCCCAGGTAATTTTGGACTCAGAGTCCTCCGACAGCGTGCTGGCCCGCCGCGCGGCGAGTGGCGACGATCAGGCCTTTGAGGTCTTGGTGCGCCGACACAAGGAGCCCCTCTATCGGTTACTGCGTCGCTACACCGGTAACCCCGACGACGCGTACGAGGCCGTCCAGGAGGCGTTCATCGCCGCTTGGCGGGCAATCGGCCGCTACGATCCCGGGCGCCCGTTCTCATTCTGGCTTCGCGCCATCGCCATCAACAAGGCGCGCGATCAGGGTCGGCGTCTGGCCGTTCGCCGTCTGATTTTGGGCGCGTCCGGACTTGACGGTAAGGCCATGTCCATTCCCGACCGAGAGCCGCCCATCGACGAGGCCGTAATTGGCAGGCAGCGGGCGGAGCGTCTCGACGCGGCGATTCGCCGCCTCCCGTCATCCCTCAGAGCGCCCCTCGTGCTGACAGCCTTCGAGGGTCACTCGCACCGGGACGCCGGACTCATTCTTGGCTTATCGGTCAAAACCGTGGAAATGCGCGTCCATCGCGCCCGGAAAATATTGGCGGCGCGCCTCGACGATGACATGCGGCCGTCGTCGCATGAGCGCCGGGTGGCTCCGGCGCCCGCCTTGATCGACAGGCCGCGGGCGCCGCGCCCTTAGCTTCGCGGAGGGGCATCAATATCCTCTATAGGAATAGTAACCATCATTCCCCGGGCTCCGGTAACCGTACGGTTGATGCCGCCGATAGCCGTAATTTGATTGGCCCCGCCAGCTGTAGTGATCGTGCC
>JAYUBD010000575.1:0-11574 GCA_043740995.1 Caulobacteraceae bacterium
TCCACGGCGGCGCCTGGTCCAAAAATGGCGTCGGCCCGACGGCCTCAGCCGGAACACCGATGACCTCCTCCAAGTCTCCCGTCGTCACGCGTATCGCCCCCTCGCCTACCGGCTCAATGCACATAGGCACAGCCAGAACGGCATTATTCAATTGGCTTTATGCGCGTCACCACGGCGGGACCTATCTGCTCCGCATTGAAGACACCGATCGCGAGCGGTCAACGGAGGCGTCCGTGCAGGTGATTCTTGACGGCCTCGACTGGCTGGGGCTGAACCCGGACGCGCCGCCGGTTTTCCAATTTGCGCGGGCGGAGCAGCATCGGGTGGCGGTCCAACGTCTGTTGGAGCGTGGCGGCGCCTATCGCTGCTTCATGACCGTCGCCGAGGTGGCCGCGGAGCGGGAACGGGCCCGTGCCGAGGGGCGCGCCATCCGCTCACCCTGGCGGGACCTTCCGCCGCCAGCGGGATCAAACATCCCATTCGTGGTGCGCTTCAAGGCCCCGCTTGTCGGTGAGACGGTGGTGCATGACCTGATCAAGGGACCGGTGATTTTCCGGAACAAGGAGTTGGATGATCTCGTCCTTCTGAGATCGGATGGCGCGCCGACCTATAATCTGGCGGTGGTGGTCGACGATCACGACATGGGAATCACCCATGTTATCCGAGGCGATGACCACCTGAGCAATGCGGCCCGCCAAAGCCTGATTTATCAGGCGCTCGACTATGAACTGCCGGCCTTCGCCCACCTGCCCATGATCCACGGCCCGGACGGGGCCAAGCTATCGAAAAGGCATGGCGCTCAGGCGGTCACCGAATTTGCCGAAATGGGCTATTTGCCCGAGGCCATGCGCAACTATCTGGCCCGTCTGGGTTGGGGCCATGGCGATGATGAACTGTTCGACGACGCACAGGCGATCGCGTGGTTCGACGTCAGGGACGTCGTAAGGGCCCCGGCCAGGCTGGACTGGGACAAGATTGCCCATGTCAACAATCACTATGTCCGCGTGGCCGACATCGCTCGATTGGCGAAGCTTGTGATCGAGGCCTGCACGCGCGGCGGCTATTCGCTGCCCGCCGACGCCGAAATGAGGCTGATGACCACCGTCCCTCTGGTGAGAGACGGGGCGAAAACCATTCTTGAACTCCGCGATCTTTGTCTGTTTGTGCTGACGGACGGTCCCTTCAAACTGGACGACAAGGCGATCGCGCTTTTGACCGAAGAGACACGTGGTCGCCTCGCCCGCCTGGCGGAGGCGTTGGCGCTTGAGGCGGTGTGGAGGCCCGAGGCGCTTATGGTTCTATTGCGCGCATTCGCTGCGGGCGAAGGGGTCGGATTGGGTAAATTCGGCGGCGCTCTGCGCGCCGTTCTCTCCGGCGGCGCCGCCGCGCCCGACCTGGCGAGCGCCCTTTCCGCTCTTGGACGGATCGAGAGCCTTACCCGCATGAAAGATGCCCTTTCGCACTCGCGGTAAGCCACTATAAGGCGATGCGGTTGAACGTTTGGATGAACCGTCGAGGAGACACGGGCCATGGCTGACTACGCGAAACTGACCGTCGGGGACAAGGCCTTCGATCTGCCGATCATCAAGGGGGCCACGGGCCCCGATGTCGTGGATGTCCGCAAACTCTATGCCGACGCTGACGTGTTCACCTTCGACCCCGGCTTCACCTCCACCGCCAGTTGCGAAAGCAAGATTACCTATATCGACGGCGACGCGGGCGTTTTGCTGCACCGCGGCTACCCGATCGAGCAACTGGCGGAGAGATCCAGTTTTCTGGAAGTTTGCTATTTGTTGCTGAATGGCGAACTGCCTACAGCCGGCGATTTCGCGGACTTTGAGCACACCATCACCTATCACACGATGCTGCATGCCCAGTTCGACCGATTTTTCACGGGCTTCCGCTCGGACGCTCACCCGATGGCGATCATGACGGGGGCGGTAGGCGCGCTGTCGGCATTTTACCATGACAGCATCAATGTCGATGATCCCGAACAGCGCAAGATTTCCGCGCACCGCCTGATCGCCAAGATGCCGACCATCGCGGCCCGGGCGTTTAAATATTCGGTGGGCCAACCGTTTGTGTCGCCGCGCAATGACGTTTCCTATGCGGAAAATTTCCTGCGGATGGCGTTCTCGGTTCCCGCCGAGGACTGGAAACCCAATCCGGTTCTGACCCGCGCCATGGATCGCATTTTCATCCTGCATGCCGATCACGAGCAAAACGCCTCGACCTCAACGGTTCGGCTGGCGGGCTCGTCGGGCGCCAATCCGTTTGCCTGTATCGCTGCCGGCATCGCCTGTCTTTGGGGTCCAAGCCACGGCGGCGCGAACGAAGAAGCGCTGATGATGTTACAGGAGATCGGCACCGTCGATCGAATTCCTGAATTCATCCAGGGCGTAAAGGATCGCAAATACCGTTTGATGGGTTTTGGACATCGAGTCTATAAAAACTACGACCCCCGCGCCACGGTCATGCAGCGCACGTGCCACGAGGTTTTGGCCGAGGTCGGCAATCCTAATGATCCCTTGTTGAAGGTCGCCCTTGAGCTCGAGAAAATCGCTCTGAACGACCCGTATTTCGTTGATCGAAAACTCTTTCCCAATGTGGATTTCTATTCCGGCATTACGCTGAGAGCCATGGGCTTCCCGATGACGATGTTCACGGTGCTCTTCGCCCTCGCGCGCACTGTTGGTTGGATCAGCCAGTGGAAAGAAATGTTCGAAGATCCGCAACGCAAGATCGGTCGCCCGAGACAACTCTACACAGGACCGTTGCACCGCGATTATACGCCATTCGAAGCGCGGGGATGAGTCGAAAAATATCCGTCGCGGCGGCCTGGTCTAGAGGCGCAATACGACCGCGCCCCAGGTCAGGCCGCCGCCCATGGCTTCCATCAACAGCAGCTGCCCGGGCTTGATCCGCCCATCCTCGATCCCTTGCGCCAGGGCGAGGGGTATCGAGGCTGCCGATGTGTTTGCATGATCCGCCACGGTTGAGATCACGCGCGAGCCGTCAATCCCAAGCCGCCGAGCAACGCCTTCGAGAATGCGTTGATTGGCCTGATGGGGAATGAACCAGTCCACATCAGCGGTCGCAATGCCCGCCTGCCTGGCGGCGGCGAGCACGGCATCGCTGATATTGACGACGGCATGACGGAACACCTGATTGCCCTGCATGCGAAGTTTGCCCACCGTGCCGGTCGTGGAGGGGCCGCCATCCACGTAGAGAAGATCCTGTTTCGTGCCATCGGCGCTTAAGGAAAATCCGAGGATGCCGCGGTCCGATGTGGCCCCGGTCCCGGCGCCAGGCTCCAGGACGACGGCCCCTGCCCCGTCTCCGAACAGCACACAGGTCCCGCGATCCGACCAGTCCATCAAGCGGCTCATGGTTTCCGCGCCAATCACCAGCGCGCATTTGGCGGCGCCCCGGATGATAAAGCTGTCAGCCACCGCCATGGCATAGACAAAACCCGAACAGACGGCCTGGACATCGAAAGCAATGCCAATGCCCGCCCCCAGTTTGCGCTGGACGATCGTTGCCGTCGCCGGAAAGGTAAGGTCGGGGGTCGTCGTCGCCACGATAATCAGATCAATATCGGCGGGGACGCGACCGGCCTTCGCCAGGGCGCGTTTCGCCGCCTGGGTCGCCAGGTCCGACGTCGCCTGATCGGGTGCGGCCCGGCGGCGCGCTCGGATCCCGGTTCGTTCGACGATCCACTCATCGTTGGTGTCCACCACCTTCGAGAGATCGGCATTGGTGACAATGTCGTCGGGCAGCCAACCGCCAACGCCAATCACCACGCTTCTTACGATCGAACTCATGCGTTCGACTTTCGGGCGCCTTGAACATCTTCGGCCACGAGTTCAATTGCGTCAGTGGGTGTCCGCCGCCGCAAATCGCGTTCAACCTCGGCGGCAAAATCGCTGTTTGCCAGATCCGCGGCCAAGCGGATGGCATTCGCGAACCCCCGGGCATCGGCGCTCCCGTGGCTCTTTACCACAATGCCGTTCAATCCGAGAAAGGGGCCTCCATTGATCGATCCGGGATCGAGGCGCTCGCCCATTTTCTTGAGTGATCGGCTGGCGATCAACGCGCCAAGTTTGGCCGGCATGTTCGAGGTGAAGGTCTTCCGAAGTTCCGTGCGAAAGAAACGCGCCAGACCCTCGGCGGTCTTCAGGGCCACGTTACCGGTGAAGCCGTCGGTGACGACGACATCGACCGTTCCCTTGGCGATGTCGTCGCCCTCCACAAAGCCGTGATACTCAAGATCAAGCACCTGCCGACGCAACAGTCGATCCGCGCCGCGCACCTCTTCGTGACCTTTTTCCGTCTCGGCGCCAATATTGAGCAGCCCGACGGTCGGCCGTGGCGTCTTGTGCACGGCTCGGTGGAACGCGGCGCCCATGATGGCGAATTCCACGAGACGATCCGCGTCGCAGACTATATTGGCGCCGACATCCAGCACGGAAGTGACGCCCCTTGCGGTCGGCCAGTTCGCCACCAGGGCTGGACGATCCATACCGGCGGCCATGCGCAGCAACAGGCGCGATATCGCCATCAACGCCCCGGTATTGCCGGCCGACACCGCTGCCTGGGCCTCGCCGGCTCGTACGGCCTCGACGGCATTCCACATTGAGGTTCCCCGGCCGCGGCGCATTGCGTGGGCGGGCTTGGCATCCATGGCCACCACCCCGACCGAGGGGCGGGTCTCGCTGCGTCCCGCCAGTTGGGGCAGCCGCCCGAGGGCCAGGGTGATGGCGACCTCATCGCCATGCAAAAGGAAATGGACATCGGGCGAAAGAAATTTTGTCGCCCGCGCCACGCCTGGCAGGATTACTTCCGGGCCATGGTCTCCGCCCATCACGTCAATTGAAATTACCAGGCGATCAGTCACATGCATCGCCGTTCAAGACCCGCCGTTGCCGACGCCGGGGCGCAGGGCTTTTAACACGGCGAACGGTGACAATGCGGCGCCCGTCTCGGGCGCTTCAAACACAGCCCCGGTTTTTCGAGGAAACGGCTCCAATCCCAGTCCAAACGCCTCGACCAGATACGCCCCTAGATTGATGACATCGCCGGTGACCATCTCAGGGGGATCATCCGCCTCCAGATCGATGACCACGTCCTGAGCAACGCTCAAGGGCGCGTTGGGGCTGCCTTCCGGCAGGAGCCGCACCAGCACCGCCTCATCAACAGACTCTTCGAGGGGTTCGAGTGTAAGGCCGCACAACCGCAGCGCCACGCCCTTAACCCACCCGGACATTTCAAGCCCGTCCAGCCAGGGACGCAGACTGATCTCCGCCTCCAGGTCGTGGAGGCCCTCAAGCCCAAGCAGCACCGCCACCCGCTCTTCGACCTCTGCGCCGGCAAGCAGGCGACGGGGCGCGGCCTCGCTCTTCGCGGCCGACCACGGCTTTAGAAAGATCCAGGCGTCGCCGACGGTCATGGCGCGACGATCAACGGCGCGGTGGCGCGATCCGCAGCGTCGCTGCCCAGAATATCGACGGTCGGGATGGCAAACAGCCGATCACGACATCGCAGGATGTGATCGGCCAGCGCCGAAACATCGGCATGGGGGGAATCCGCGAGCAAGGTGCGCTTCACAAGGTCCAAAAGTTCGTCACGCGATGGCGACGCGGCAAAGGCCGACTCATAGGCTCTGGCTCGACCATAGAACACTTCTCCCAATTTGCGCATGCGTTTGCCCATGGCCAGGTCACCCACCCCCATCTCCCGCATCGCGCCATCCAGGCGGCTCAGAAAAATGTCGAACAACGTTTGCTGCAACGCACCCGCCGTCGGTGCGTCGTCAGGCCCGACCGCGCGCAAACGCTCAAGAAGCAGGATGATATGAAGGGTCAGGAGCTCAAAGCGACCCTCGACCGTGTCCGGCACGCCCATTGACGCGTAGAGCGCCGGTTCGCGGGATTGCCGCACCGCCCATCCGTGCAGGCGGTCGGCAACCGCTTGCGCCGATGATTTCCCTGATCGACGACCGAACATTTTGCCTCGCGCCTCGCTTTCGCCGTTGTAAGCGAATTGATCAGGAACATTGAACTCGGCGCCAATCAACCCTAGGTCAGGCGCCGACATGTCGATCGCAACAGAGAGCCCCGCGCCCATGCCCATCAAGGCCGCCCCCTATTCACTACGACGGACGGTGCTTCTCGCCGGTGGACTGCTGGCGGTCGCCGGCTGTTCCCCCTTGACCAGCTATCAGGGCTTCCAGGCCATCGATCAGACCCCATCGGACGTGAAGGTCGGGCAGGATACCCGGTCAACCGTCTTGGCGCATCTGGGCACACCGACCGCCACGGGTACGTTTGACAAGGACACATGGTTTTATATCTCCCAGATATCAAACAAGACCGGTTTCTACCATCCGCGCGCCACCAAGCGCGATGTCGTGGCCATCGCCTTCGCCAAGGGCGGCGACCAGGTTTCGGCGGTGAACACCTATTCCCTCAAGGACGGCCGTGTGATCGCCTATAACGGACGCGAGACACCCACGCGCGGCCGCGAAATGACCGTGCTTGAACAACTCCTGGGCAGCATCAGCGCCGCCGGTGTTCTGCCGCAGGACACCAACCAGACGCCTGATTCACACGGTCCGGGCCGCCGATAGGCGTTGCTTTCCATACCGCCGGGGCCGTTCGGTTGGAACCCAACGCAAAACCCCAAGGCATATCGCCTTGGGGTTTCTTGTTTCTAACAGCACCGGGTTGACGGCGCTCTGGCCTGGGTTAGTGGGCCCCGTGCGCCAGCACCGCCAACAGCAGCAGAGCCACGATGTTGGTGATCTTGATCATCGGGTTCACCGCCGGTCCAGCGGTGTCCTTGTAGGGATCGCCGACCGTATCACCGGTCACCGCCGCCTTGTGAGCTTCCGAGCCCTTGCCGCCGTAATGGCCTTCTTCGATGAGTTTCTTCGCGTTGTCCCACGCGCCGCCGCCCGAAGTCATCGAGATGGCGACGAACAGGCCGGTGACGATGACGCCCATCAACATGGCGCCCAAGGCCGAGAAAGCCTCGGATTTGCCGGCAATCGCCTGGATCACGAAAAACAGCAGGACCGGCGACACCACCGGCAACAGCGAGGGAACGATCATTTCCCGAATCGCCGCCTTGGTCAGGATGTCCACGGCCCGGCCATATTCCGGCTTGACCTCATAGGTCATGATGCCGGGGTTTTCGCGGAACTGGCGACGAACCTCTTCCACCACCGCTTCAGCGGCGCGGCCGACGGCGGTCATCGACAGGCCGCCGAACAGGAACGGCAACAGGCCGCCGAACAGCAAGCCGACCACGACATAGGGATTTGAGAGGTCGAAGGCGACGCTGCCCATGTCCTTGAAGAACGGGAATTGGGCGGAATTGGCGGCGAAGTATTTGAGGTCCTGCGTATAGGCCGCGAACAGAACGAGCGCGCCCAGACCCGCCGAGCCGATCGCGTAGCCCTTGGTCACCGCCTTGGTGGTGTTGCCCACGGCGTCGAGCGCGTCGGTGGAGACCCGAACCTCGCTGGGAAGGCCCGCCATTTCCGCAATGCCGCCGGCATTGTCGGTGACTGGGCCAAAGGCGTCGAGGGCGACGATGAAGCCGGCGAGCGACAACATGGTGGTGGTGGCGATGGCGATGCCGAACAGTCCGGCGAACTGGTAGGTCGCGACGATGCCGACGATGATCACCAGCGCCGGAGCGGCGGTGGATTCCAACGACATGGCCAGACCCTGGATCACATTCGTGCCGTGTCCAGAAACCGAGGACCGGGCGATCGACTTGACCGGTCGGAATCCGGTGCCGGTGTAGTATTCGGTGATGACCACGATCAGGGCCGTCACCGCGAGGCCGACCAGCCCACAATAGAACAACGAGTCCACGGAAACCGCACGACCGAGAACCGTGACTCCGGCGGCGGGAACCAGGGAATGAATCACCCACCAGACCGCCCCGATCGACAACACGCCGGTAACGATCAGGCCCTGATAGAGCGCGCCCATGATGTTGTTGCTCTTACCCAGGCGAACCGCGAATGCGCCGACAATCGAGGTGATGATGCAGACCGCGCAGATGGCGAGCGGCAACATCATCATGTTGGCGACATCCGGAGAGCCGCGGAAGAAGATGGCGGCGAGAACCATGGTGGCGACCGTGGTCACCGCATAGGTTTCGAAGAGATCGGCGGCCATGCCGGCGCAGTCGCCGACATTGTCGCCGACATTGTCAGCGATCGTCGCGGCGTTCCGTGGGTCATCCTCGGGGATACCGGCCTCCACCTTGCCGACCATGTCGCCGCCGACATCGGCGCCCTTGGTGAAGATGCCGCCGCCGAGGCGCGCGAAAATCGAGATCAGCGAGGCGCCAAAGCCCAGAGAGACCAGGGAATCGATCACTTCGCGGCTGGTATTTTCCAGTCCCATGATATTGGTCAGAACGCCGTAATAGCCGGCGACGCCCAGTAGGGCGAAGCCCGCGACCAGCATGCCGGTGACGGCGCCGGATCGGAACGCCAGGGACAGGCCCTTGGCCAGGCTTTCAGAGGCAGCCTGCGCGGTGCGTACATTGGCCCGCACCGAGATCAGCATCCCGGCGAACCCGGCCAGACCGGAGAGTACGGCGCCGATCAGGAAGCCACCTGCCGCCGTTGCGCCGATCAGCCAGAAAATAAGGCCGAGAATCACCACGCCGACCATCGCGATGGTCAGGTACTGCCGCCGCAGATAGGCTTGCGCGCCCTCTTGAATGGCGGCGGCGATTTCCTGCATTTTGGCGTTGCCGGGCGAGGCCCGCAACAGCAGAGCCGTTTGAACCACGCCATACAGCACGGCCAAAAGCCCGGCGATGATCACCAGGGTAAGCACGGAACTCATAGGATTTTCGCCCCTCATTCTTGTTTTGCCGGTGTCCGAACGCCGAAGCGGCGCGGGATCGGGCGCGAATCTAGTGTGTCAGCCCAAAGACCCTGTGGATTCGGCGACGGCTGATTTGAGGGCTAACTGCCAAATGCGCCGCCGCAACGCAAGCCTTGGCTGAATTTGCCGCCGGTAGGAACCCTTCAGTGCCGCCAACCGGTGCGCGCCACGGAGACAGCGGCGCCGTCGATTGACACCTGCATTCCCGACCCTGATTCGAACCGACCGATCTCGGCGAAGATCACGCCAAGCGCCTTCACCGCGGCGGCGAAGGCTGCGACATCGGCCGGATCCACCGCACAGACGATGGCGTAGTCATCGCCGCCCGTCGCCAGCGCCACCCGGGCGGCTGACTGGTCCGGCTGCGCGGTCAGCCAGGCCGCCGCCTCGCCGGAGAGCGGCATCGCCGCCAGCTCGATGGCGACGCGCAGGCCGCTGGCCTCGGCGATGTGGGCGGCGTCGGCAAGCAGGCCGTCCGATACGTCGGCGGCGGCCCGGGCATGGGCGAGTAGAGGCTCGCGAAGGTTGAACAGCGGCCGCGGCAATCTGTAACGCCCCGCCAGCCGGCCAGCGGGATCCGCCACTTCACCCTTGACGGCCCGCAGCCCCAACCAGCCATCGCCGATCGCGCCGCAAACCAACAGCCGGTCGCCGGGTCGCGCCGTTCCACGCCTGACGGTCCCGCCCGCCGGCGTCCAGCCAAGCACCGTAACACTCAGCGCCAGCGGCCCGGAGGTCGTCACGGTATCGCCACCCAGCAGGGCGACGCCGAACGCCTCGCCATCCACCTTCAGGCCATGGACGAAGGCATCGCGATAAGCGCCATCCCTGTCGGTCGGCCAGGCGGTCATCAGGAAATAGCCGAACGCCTCGGCGCCCTTGGCGGCCAGGTCCGATAGCCCGGCGCGCAGCAGTCGCCGGGCGATCAGATCGGGCGCCTCCCCCACCAGAAAGTGGACACCTTCGATCATCGCGTCCTTGGAGACCACCAGGTCGCGGCCGTCCTTCGCCGGGATAATGGCGACATCATCCATCAGATCGAGCGCCCGGGGATCTGCCAGCGTCAGCGGGCGGAGGCTGGCGATCCAGGAAAACTCGTCAGGCGGTCCGCTCATCGCGCGCGATGGCGTCCAGTAGACCGTTGACGAAGCCAGGTTCGGCGCCGTCGAAAAATGACTTGGCGATTTCGACATATTCGTCGATCACCACTTCATGCGGGATGTCCTTCATCCGCATCAACTCAAACGCGGCGCAACGCAGGATCGCCCGGGCGGTGGCGTCCAGCCGACCCAGTTTCCAGCCCGCCGCCAGGTGGCTTCGAATCGCGACGTCGATCGCGTCCTGGCCGCCCACCACCCCGCGCACCAGCGCCGCGAAAAAATCCTCGTCCGCCGCCGCCAGGTCGATGCCGTCGGCGTCGCGCTCAAAGCGGTGATCGTGAAATTCCCGAACCACGCTCTCCACCCCGGCCCCGGCGACCTCCATCTGATAGAGCGCCTGCACGCCGGCCAACCTGGCCACCGACCGTGCCTGCCGCGGCGCGCGACTCATGCGGCTGACTCGTCGGGGGTATTACCATCGTCCTCGGAGAGGCCTTCGTCCGAGAGGAATTTGGCGAAATCCTCGGTCTGCCGAAAATCGCGATAGACCGAGGCGTAGCGGACATAGGCGACATCATCGAGGGCCTTCAGAGCCTTCATCACCATCTCACCCACCACGTTGGATCCCAGTTCCGTCTCGCCCATGCTCTCTAATTGCCGGACAATGGCATTGACCATGCGCTCAACGCGTTCCGGATCCAGCGGTCGTTTGCGCGCGGCGATCGATATCGAGCGCACCAACTTTTCACGATCAAACGGCGCCCGCCGACCGGATCGCTTCAGGATCGTCAGCTCGCGAAGCTGCACCCGCTCGAAGGTGGTGAACCGACCGGCGCACTGAGGGCACAGCCGCCGCCGCCGAATCGCCGCGCCGTCTTCGGACGGGCGGCTGTCCTTCACCTGACTCTCGAGCTCGCCGCAGAACGGGCAGCGCATCTCTTAATTCTCAGCCATAGATCGGAAAGCAGGCGGTGAGATCCAGCACCTTGCGGCGCACGGCGACCTCGACGGCGCCATTGCCGGCTTCGCCGTTCGCCGCCAGCCCATCCACCACCTCGGTGATCAGCCGCGCCACCTGCCGGAATTCCGTCTCGCCGAACCCCCGCGTCGTGCCGGCCGGCGTTCCCAGCCGGATGCCCGAACTGACGGCGGGCGGGCGCGGGTCAAAGGGCGTCGTGCTGCGACTGCAGGTGATGCCGGCCCGCTCGAGACTGTCTTCGGCCGCCTTGCCGCTCACCCCTTTGCGGGTCAGGTCGACGACCATCAAGTGGCTGTCGGTGCCGCCCGAGACGATGTCCATGCCAAAACCGCTCAGAGCGTCGGCCAGCGCGCGGGCATTGTCGATCACCTGGCGGGCATAGACCTTGAACTCGGGCCGCAAGGCCTCGCCGAAGGCGACCGCCTTGCCGGCGATCACATGCATCAACGGCCCGCCCTGCAGACCTGGAAACACCGCGGCATCGATCTTCTTGCCGAGTTTGAGGTCATTGGCGAGAATCATGCCGCCCCGCGGCCCACGCAAAGTCTTGTGGGTCGTCGTGGTCACCACATGGGCATGC
>JAYUBD010000576.1:0-3600 GCA_043740995.1 Caulobacteraceae bacterium
TTCCGCGAGCCCGGGTCCATCGTCCTCGACGATGATCGCAAACCGCCGCCCGGCCGCCTCGCGCGCGCTGACGCGCACATGGCCCGCGCACCATTTGCAAGCGTTCTCCATCACATTGCCGACGATTTCCAGGAGATCCTGTCGCTCGCCCGAAAAGCACAGGGCATCTGGGCATTGCCAGTCGATCTCGGAGACTTTGTCGCGAAAAATCCGTTCAAGCGTTCGGCTCAATTCTTCGACCACTGGGGCAACCGCTGTTCGCTCACCCTGGCCCTGGGCCCGGGCCGCCGCCCGGGCGCGGCGCAGATGGTGATCGATCTGCAGGCGCATGGTTTCGGCCTGGCGGGTGACGACCTCTGACAGGGCGCCCTGCTGCCGCGCCGCCTCGGTCAGCACCACCGACAGCGGCGTCTTCAGCGCGTGGGCCAGATTGCCGACATGCGTTCGCTGGCGCTCCACCACCTCGTGGTTGTGCGCCATCAAGGCGTTGAGCTCGACCGCCAAGGGCTCGAGTTCCGTTGGATAGTGGCCGGTGACGCGTTCGGCATGCCCAGTGCGCAGGGCGGCGACTTCCCGGCGAAGGGCGAACAGTGGTCGCAGCCCGACACGGACCTGGATGACCACCGCCGAGATCAGGCCGGCGCCCAGGAGCAGCAGGGCGGTCGCGATGGTCGCGTCGAACGTCCGGATCTCACGGTCCATGGGCGATCGATCCAATGCCGCGAGAAATATCACGGGCTTGGCGATTTCCGGCAATCGGCTCTGCAGGGCGGCGATCCGCAGGGGTTTGTGGTTGGGTCCTCGACTGTCGTAAAATCCGGTCACGCCCGGCGTGCGCGCCAGCGCCGCGATCTCGGTTGGGCGGAGGGTAAGTGCGGTGTCCCACAACGAGCGGGATCGCAGCAAGGCGTGCAAACCGCCGGCGCCGTCATCCACCGCCACCTCCCAATATTCGCCGCTATAGGCCCGCGCGCTCCTTGGATCCGCCGACAACGGCGCGACCAGCGCGCCCCGCTCCGCAGAGACTCCGGCGACCAGACCTTCGGCGTCGTCGCTCAGTTCGCGGTCCAGGCGCGAGATCGTGGCATGGTCAAAGAACATCGCCATGGCAATACCGGCGGCCACCAGGACCGCGAGGCTCCAGGCGGCCGCGAGCCATACCAGACGCCGAACCAGCGAGGATCTATCCAGCGAGGCGACACGCCCGGCGGCGGGGGCGTCCGGCCTAAGGAAATGCAGGCGTCCGGACTTGGCGCGTGCGGTCGCCGCCGTCACGCGCTGGCCGCATCGCCGGTCTTTTGGGTGGCGACGGCGGTTTGCGCCTCGGCCGCTACGGCGATCAGGCGATAACCAAGACCGCGCACGGTCTCGACACGATCCGCGCCGATCTTTTTGCGCAGCCGACCGACGAAAACCTCGATAGTGTTGGAATCCCTGTCGAAATCCTGATCATAAAGATGTTCGACCAATTCCGTTCGGCTGATCACCCGTTGCTGATGCATGATCAGATAGTGCAACAGGCGATATTCCAGCGAGGTCAGGCGCAACGGCTCGCCGCCGACCGAGGCCCGGGCGGCGCGGGGGTCGAGGCGCAGATCGCCGCACGACAGGCTCGGGGCCGCATGCCCGGCGGAACGGCGGACCAGCGCCCGCAGGCGGGCCAGCAACTCCTCTGTGTGAAAGGGTTTGGCGAGGTAGTCGTCGGCTCCGGCGTCGAACCCCGCGACCTTTTCGCTCCAGGCGCCGCGGGCTGTGAGGATCAGCACCGGCGTCGCCAGATTTGCCCGTCGCCATCCTTCCAATACAGAAACACCATCGATTTTCGGCAGGCCGAGATCCAGAATGATGGCGTCATAAGGCTCCGTCTCGCCCAGGAACCGCGCTTCCTCGCCGTCCGGCGCGTGATCCACCACATAGTCGGCGTCGGACAGGGCTCGCTTGAGTTGGAGGGATAGGTCCGGATCGTCCTCGACCAGCAGTATGCGCATCCAGGCTTCCTAGCGTTGAGCCAGCACGGCGCCGCTGGCGGCGTCGACAAGAAAGTCGATTCGGCGACCGTGGATCGTCATCCAGCGCACACGATAGACCGGACGACCGTTCAGGTCTTCGATGCCCGCGTCCAACTGGCGCCCCGGCGATAGCCGCTCCAGGCTGTCGATGACGCGTTCAAGGGAAGCGAACTGGCCGTGGCGCACCGCTGTCCGCGCCTCATCTTGCTGCTCGCGCCAATCGGCGCCCAGGGAATTGGGCGCGCGACGGTCAATCCGCCGTTCGGCGCCGTCCGCTCGGCGCTCAATATCAACAGGCGGGCGGACACGACCCGACTCCCCGCGATCAGGAAAGTTTCCGCGAATTTCGCCGCCGTTGGGCGCCTGGAACACCATGCCGCCTCGCCCATAAGCCTGCTGGGCCGCCGCCATATCGGCGCCGGCGCCGACCCCGATGGTCAGGCAGACTAGGAGGAGAATCCGGTTCACGAATTTACCCTTACCCCATGGCGGCTGAACGCCAACTGAACAAAGGTCGTTTTTTTGCTCCAATCGTCCGCCCTGCGACTATTGGTCATCGTCGCCGCGCGGGGACATAGGGCCGGTCGCGCCGCCAGGCTTCAGCGAGGTTTTGCAACTCCGGATCGACAGTGTCAGGCAAGGTCACCAGGAGGCGCGCCAACAGATCGCCACGTCCGCCCTGGCCGTCGGCGAGGCCGCGCCCCTTGAGCCGCAGAATCGAGCCGGAATTGGAGCCTTGAGGCACGTTGAGGCTGACCGACCCTTCGGGCGTCGGGGCCTGCACCTTGCCGCCGAGAACCGCATCGGGCAGTGAAACCGGCAGGTCCATGATCAGGCTTTCACCCTCGCGACGAAAGACCGGGTGTGGCCGCACGGCGATCTCGATCAGGGCGTCGCCCGGCCCGGCGCGACCCGGCGCACCCTGGCCTTTCAGCCTGAGAGTCTGACCATCGGCCGCGCCCTTGGGAATGCTGACATCCAGGCTGCGGCCATCGGTGAAGGCCAAACGTTTCTTGCCGCCGAGGATCGCTTCTTCGAGATCGATCTCGATGCGCGCCCGCACATCCGATCCGCGCGAGGCGAACCCGCCGCCGCCCGGCCGCCCGCCGCGGCCACCGAACATCTCGCCCAGAATATCGTTCAGATCGACGCCGTCGAACGCCCCGCCCCGACCACCGGGATCACCCTGACCGAACGGATTGCCGCCAGCCTGTCCGCGCCCAAAAGCGCTGGCCATTTCGCGGCCGTCGGCGTCAATTTCGCCGGCGTCGAATCGTTTGCGCTTGTCAGCGTCGCCCAAAAGATCGAAGGCGGCGCTGAGGCGCTTGAACTTCTCTTCCGAGGCCTTGTCGCCGCGATTGACGTCGGGATGGTGCTTTTTCGCCAGCTTACGGAATGCTTTTCGAAGCTCGTCCTGGCCGGCGCCGCGCTGCACCCCAAGCTCTTTATATGGGTCTTGCGCCAAGACGCTTATCCTCCGCAGATCATTCCGACATTCAAAAGCCGGGGCCGCGAACGCGGGATCCACGACATTGATCAGTTAAGGTAGCCCGCGCGGGAAACAAGGGCGACTGTTGCGTAAATATCACAT
>JAYUBD010000577.1:0-3585 GCA_043740995.1 Caulobacteraceae bacterium
GGCCGAGTTTTGATGGATCTCCACCGCGTTTTTGGTCAGATCGATGGTGACGTCCGACATATGCAGGAAGTAGTTAGAGAAGTATTCCTTGATCATATAGCCTTTGTATCCAAGGCAGATGACAAAATCATTGAGCCCATGCGCCGAATATATCTTCATGATATGCCAAAGGATCGGACGACCGCCGATCTCGACCATCGGTTTTGGTCGAACCGCGGTTTCTTCGCCAAGACGACTACCCAACCCACCGGCGAGAATGACCGTCTTCATCTTGCGCATCGCCTTCTCGAAACGGCCCGGCGCGGCGCGGGTCAAGTGAAGGCGCCTGTTAGATCATGCCGCCCCGGTCGTCCAGACACGGCCCCTCATTGCGGCGAGGCCCGCACGGACGCCGACGCCGCCAACCAACGCGACATTCAGAGCCTCCGGTGTTCGCCGTCGAACGGAGCCTCTGCAACGCCTATCCTTCCGGCCTGGCGAAATAGGTTTCCGCCCGGCCGGGAAAGACGCCCGCGCGCACGTCGTCGGCATAGGCCGCCACCGCGCGCAGAATCTCGGTCCGCAAGTCCCCATAACGGCGAACAAATTTTGGCGTCCAGTCGAACAGTCCCAGCATGTCTTCGGTCACCAGGATCTGGCCATCGCAATCAGCGGAAGCGCCGATGCCAATCGTCGGGGCGGCAATCTCGGCCGTGATCCGCCGCGCCAAGGCCGCGGCGACACCCTCCACGACAATACAGAAGGCGCCGGCCTCGGCGGCGGCGCGGGCTTCTTCCAATACACAGTTGAATTCAGCGGTCCCACGGCCCTTCGCCCTGAAGGCCCCGTCCACCAGCGCGGCCTGCGGTCGAAGACCCACATGCCCCATCACCGGCACGCCGCGCCGGGTGAGATAGGCGATCGTGCCGGCCACGTCCGGACCACTTTCCACCTTCACCGCCTGGGCGCCGGTCTCTTTCAAAATACGGACCGCGTTTTCATAGGCCACCTGAGGCGACCCCTCATAGGAGCCGAACGGCATATCCACGACGACCAGGGCCTGGCGGCTGCCGCGCATCACCGCCTGGGCGTGAAGAATCATCATTTCCATGGTGACGCCGATCGTATTGGGCAGGCCGTGCAGCACCATGCCGACCGAATCGCCGACCAGCAGGATGTCGCAGGCTTCGTCCAACAACGCCGCCATCGGGGCGGTGTAGGCCGTCAGGCAAACGATGGGCGTTCCGCCCTTGCGCCCTCCGATATCGCGCGCCGTCAAACGCGGCTGGGCAGCGGCGCTTTGCGCGGACATCGCCGCTCAAAGCTCCCGGATGGCGCGCGTCACGAACAAACCCAAGGCCAAAGTCGCCAGGACGGCCGACATGCCAAGGATTTCGCCGTCGGTCGATACGCCCGCCGCCAGCAGGTTCGATAGGCCGCGTCCGACGACGCCCTCAGCCAGTGGCGAGGTCGCGATATGCTCCGCGACCGCGTTGGCCATCTCGCCCGAACGCGCGCCGATCACGCCCAACCGTCCCATCATGCCGGAACCGAGTATCTGAGCGCCGCCTATCAGGCCGCCGGCCATGCCCAGGCCGCCAATCACGAACTGGCGAAACGACCAACCTCGGTCGAGACGCGACGCGACGCGGCTGGCGAACAGCCCGGCATCCGGCAGCTGGGGATATTCGCCAAACCACCGGTCAAGATCCATTTCAAACTGTCGTTCAGCCACGCGCGTCACCTTCTCCATCTGCGCCGCCGGCGCGGCGGGGTTGCCCGGTTCCACTGTCCACACGACTGACCGTGAGCCGCGCCCGAAGTTTATCCAGACCACGTTTGACATGGGATTTGACCGTTCCCAGAGGCGTATTCAAGGCGGCGGCGGCCTCGGCATGAGACAGGCCGCCGCCATAACAGAGCGAAACGCAGACCCGCTCGACGGCGGTCAATGATCGCAGGGCTTCATCCAGATCGATGCGGTCCTCCGCACGGGCCTCCCCGCCAGCCAGGTCGGCCTCCCGGTCGGGCGGCTCAGCCATGAGATCGGTACGCGCATCTCGACGCCAGCGCTTCACATACAGCCGGGCGGCGATGCGGCGCACCCAGGCCTGAAACGTGCCATCGCCGCGAAACTCCGCGATCTGCTCGAATGCGGCGAGAAAAGCGTCCTGCGCGATGTCATCGGCCAGAGCCGGGTCCGCGCCCATGCGACGCAACAAACCTCGTACCGCCGAACCATGCCGGCGCACCAATTCGCCAAAGGCCTCCCGCCCGCCGGCCGCCGCCAAGGCGACGAGTTCCAGGTCATGAGCCGAGGCGCGCGCCGTCAAAATTTCCGCCATTATGCTCGCTCCCGACGCGGACGCGGCCACCGGCCCCCCGGTTTTCGACTCACGTCCTGGACGCGGAGCGACGGGTCGCCCAGAGAAGCAGATAAGCTAGGCCAACCAGCCCCGGGATCGCGCCAACGCCGGCGGTGCTGGCGCCGGAAATATAGGCCGCCGTCTCATCCACGCTCATCAGGCCAAACCAAAGACCGTAACCCAGACCGCAAAAGCCCAGACCGATCGCGATCAAGACCACCGCCCGGCGCAGATCGCGTTCCGGCGTGCTGGCGACCCTGGGCGCCACATTGCTCTGCAGCGCGGCAATCAATTCCGGGGGAACCGGCTGACCCTTTTCATAGGCGATGCGCAGGGTTTCATGCATCCGCCCGCGATCCCGGGAGCGCAAATACATCGGCGTGATAACGATGGCCGCTATCGTCGCCCAAAACGCGACGCCTACGATCATCCCCGTGATATGTGAAGCCCACATCGAAACCTCCTGTTCAATCCAAGAATTGACGGGCAAAGCGCCACGCCTTCTGACTGTATGAGGCGTCAGGATGCGCGGTTGGATGCGCCTGGCTGAGTGAATTCTTGGTAAGGCGCTAGATCAGACGCTCGACATCCGCCTGACCGCTCACCGTGGCGTTCAGGTCCGTCACCAGGCCATTGCGCAGCGAATAGACCCAGCCATGCACCTGCAGCGCCTGGCCCCGCTCCCATGCGTCCTGCACGAACACGTCGAGCGCGACGTTCCTGACCTGGCGAACGACGTTCATCTCGCACAGCCGCTCAAGCCGGGCGGAGGCATCGGAAATCGCCTCAAGCTCATGGCGGTGCTCGTGAAAAACTTCTCTGATCGGGTGCAGCCAGTGATCGACCAGTCCTCGGCGTTGGCCATCCACCGCGGCGGCGACGCCGCCACACCCATAATGCCCCACCACCAGGATATGCTTCACCTTCAGAACATCGACGGCAAACTGCAGCACCGACAGATAGTTAGCGTCTTGCGGCGGCGCGAGATTGGCCACATTACGGTGCACGAACAGCTCGCCGGGATCGAGGCCGACAATTTCGTTGGCCGGCACGCGGCTGTCCGAACAACCGATCCATAAATATTCCGGCGCCTGCTGCCCCTCCAATCGCCGGAAGAAACCCGGATCCAGGGCGACCTTGCGCTCCGCCCAGAGACGATTATTGGCTTTCAGTTGGTCCAACATGGGCGGGGCCTTAGGGTATGAGGCGGCGTCGGAGCAAGACCTCGCCCCGCTGCTCG
>JAYUBD010000578.1:0-11486 GCA_043740995.1 Caulobacteraceae bacterium
CGGATATTGGCGAACGTGCCCCGCATCATGACTTCATGATTGCCCCGGCGCGCGCCGTAGGAATTGAACTCGGATTGCGGCACCTGGTGCTCGGAGAGATATTCCCCGGCGGGCGATGACTTGCGGATATTGCCGGCGGGGCTGATGTGATCGGTGGTGATCGAATCGCCGAAAATGCCGAGCACACGCGCTTCCAGAATGTCGGAAATCGGCTCGGGGGTCATGGTCAGCCCCTCGAAATAGGGCGGGTTTTGAACGTAGGTGGATCCCATTTCCCAGGCATAGGTCTGCCCTTCAACGACCTTGATGCTCTGCCAGTTCTTATCGCCCTTGAAGACGTCCTTGTAGCGGGCCGCGAACATGTCGCCGCCGACCACCTTACGCTGAACCTCCGCGATCTGGGCGTTGGTTGGCCAGATGTCTTTCAGGAACACGTCCTTGCCACCCTTGCCCTTGCCCAGGGGTTCGGTCGCAAGATCGATCAGCATGGATCCCGCCAGGGCGTAGGCGACCACCAGGGGCGGCGATGCCAGATAATTGGCCCGCACGTCGGGGTTGACCCGCCCTTCGAAGTTCCGATTGCCCGACAGCACCGACACCGCGACGAGGTCGCCCTGCTGCACGGCGTTCGAAATGCTGTCCGCCAGCGGGCCGGAATTGCCGATGCAGGTCGTGCAGCCATAGCCCACCAGATTAAAGCCCAGGGCGTCCAGCGGCTTGGAAAGACCAGCCTTGCTGAGGTAGTCGGTGACCACCTGCGAGCCCGGCGCCAGAGAGGTTTTCACCCACGGCTTGACCTTCAGGCCCTTGGAAACTGCGTTCTTGGCCAGAAGGCCGGCGGCGATCAACACGCTGGGATTGGAGGTGTTGGTGCACGAGGTGATCGCGGCGATCACCACGTCGCCATTGCCGATATCATGGCTTTCACCGTCAACCGCGAGCCTTAGGCCGGCTGTGGTGTCGTCCTTGCCGAACTCGCTGTGCAGGGCGGCGCGGAAACTGGCCGCGGCGTCCGACAGCAAAACCCGGTCCTGCGGGCGTTTGGGGCCGGCGAGCGAAGGCATGACCGTGGAAAGGTCCAGATCCACGGTGTCGGTAAACACCGGGTGTTCCATGCCGGCTTCGAACCACAGCCCCTGGGCCTTGGCGTAAGCCTCGACCAGCGCCACCCGCTCCGCATCGCGGCCCGTGGCGGCAAGATAGTCGATGGTGGCCCGCGTCACCGGGAAGAAGCCGCAGGTGGCGCCGTATTCCGGGGCCATGTTGGCGATCGTCGCCTGATCCTCAACCGTCAGGCTGGCGAGGCCTTCGCCGAAATACTCGACGAACTTTCCGACCACGCCCTTCTTGCGGAGCATCTGCGTCACAGTCAGCACGAGGTCGGTGGCGGTCGCGCCTTCCGGCAGCGCGCCGGTCATGTGAAGGCCGATCACTTCCGGAATCAGCATGGGGATCGGCTGGCCAAGCATGGCGGCTTCCGCCTCGATGCCGCCCACGCCCCAGCCCAACACCGACAGACCGTTGATCATTGTGGTGTGGCTATCGGTGCCGACCACGGTATCTGGGTAGGCCAGGGTCTCTTCGCCGGCCGCCGCCGTCCACACGGTCTGGGCCAGATTTTCCAGGTTGACCTGGTGACAGATCCCGGTTCCCGGAGGCACAACGCGGAAATTGTTGAACGCCGATGATCCCCATCGCAGGAAGCGATAACGCTCGATGTTCCGCTCATATTCGCGCGAAACGTTTTGGCCGAAGCTCTTGGCGGTGCCGAAGTGATCAACCATCACCGAATGGTCGATCACCAGATCCACGGGATTAAGCGGATTGATCCTTTCCGGGTCGCCGCCCAGCTTCGCGAGGGCGTCGCGCATGGCGGCCAGATCGACCACCGCGGGAACGCCGGTAAAATCCTGCATCAGTACGCGCGCGGGACGGAAACTGATTTCGTGCTGAACAGCGCCACGGTTATCAACCCAGGCGGCGACCGCTTTGAGATCATCATGAGCGACGGAGGCGCCATCTTCGTTGCGCAACAGATTTTCCAGGAGCACCTTCATTGAAGCGGGCAGCCGGGTTATTCCGTGCAATCCGGCCTCTTCGGCGGCCCGCAGGCTGTAATAGCTGTAGGTTTTATCGCCAACGGCAAGCTGGCGACGCGTGTTGAAGCTGTCCATAGACGGCATGGTGGGGGGTCCTTTTCCTGTTCGACGCCGTCCGAAAATCGGTTCGGAGGATCGCGCGCAGATCGGCACGGACTCACAGCGTCCGTCCCGCGCAGCGTCGTCCCCGTGCGGCAACGGCTCTCATAGACCGGCGGGTCCGTCTCGTCCATGCGAGGAGGCGATGGACCTGATCACCCACATCCACGTCGAATCGCTTTGCCTGAATCGGGGCGCGCGCATTCTTTTCAACGGCCTGTCATTCACCGTGGCCGCGGGAGAAGCCGTCGTGCTGGTCGGCGCCAACGGGGTCGGCAAGACCAGCCTGTTGCGGGCGATCGCCGGGCTGATCAGGCCATCGGCGGGCGAGATCAGATTTGTCGGTGGCGGGGCGTTCATCGACGCGGACGAGGCTCGCCGCGAACACTGTCATCTGATCGGACATCAAGACGGCTTGTGCGGTCGCCGCACGGCTCGCCAGGAACTGGCTTTCGCGGTGAAATGGTGCGGCGGCGACACGGAAACCATTGTCGCGCGCGCGCGGCGCCTTGATCTGGAAAAGCTGCTTGATCTTGAGGTGCGCAGGCTGTCGGCCGGGCAGAGACGACGATTGGCCCTCGTTCGGCTTGTCGCGGTGAGGCGGCGAATTTGGCTTCTCGATGAGCCACTGGCCCCGGTGGACGCCTGCGGGCGAGAACAAATTGGGGTGGCGATGGAGGAGCATTTGGCGACCGGCGGGCTGATTGTCGCGGCGGTGCATGATCCGCTGCCGATCGCGGCCCGCGCCATCGAGGTAGGCGCATGAAGGCGGCGTGGTTGCTGCTCCGCCGCGAACTTGATCTGGCCTGGGGCGGCGGCGGGCCGCTGCTCAGTGTCGGTTTTTTCGCGGCCGTGACGGTCATGCTGCCCCTGGCCGCGGGACCGTCGCCGATTCGTCTCGCTGCGGTGGCCGCCGCCGCCGCGTGGGTGTCGCTCGCCCTCGCCAGCCTCCTGTCGCTCGACCGGATATTCGAACGCGATCTGGAGGATGGCGCCCTCGACCTGTTGGCCCTTGGGCCTCTGCCGCTGGAGGGCGTCGCGGCCGTGAAATGCCTCGGCCAGTGGATCGCGGCGGGCGCACCTCTGGCCCTGGCCGCGCCGTTCTGCGCGATCGCCCTGGGGGCGCCGCCTCGTGCGGCGATCATGCTCGCGGTGGTTGCCGCCGTCGGGGGCCTGGCATTTGCCTTCCTTGGCGGAACCGGCGCGGCGCTGGCCTTGGCGAGCCGGCGCGGCGGCGTCCTGATCGCCCTGATCGTCATGCCCTTGCTCAGTCCCCCGGTGATTTTCGGCGGGGCGGTGGTGAGCAACTATGCGGCAGGATTGCCCTGGACGGGCGCGTTCCTGATGCTCTGCGGCTATACCCTGGGGGCCGTGGCGCTCTCACCCTTCGCCATGGCGGGCGCTTGCCGAAACGCCCTCGGCTAGGTCTGGCGGCGTCGCCGATGAGCGCCGCGCTTGCCCCCCCGGACAGGAACCCTTAACTCAGCCGCCATGTTTGCCGCCCTCGCAAATCCAATGCGTTTCATGGCGTTTTCCAGGTGGGCCACGCCCGGGCTTGCCCTGCTCGCGGCCGGGCTGATCGGCGCGGGACTGTGGCGGGGACTCGCGGCGCCGCCCGACTACCAGCAGGGCTCGACCGTGTTGATCATGTTCGTGCACGTGCCTGCCGCCTGGGTGGCCATGATGTCTTACGGGTGTCTCGGTGTGGCGAGCTTCCTGTCTCTGGTTTTTCGTCACGCCCTTGCCGATGCCGCCGCGAAAGCCGCCGCCCCGTTGGGCGCGACCTTCACGCTTCTGGCCTTGATTACCGGATCGCTATGGGGACGGCCCATGTGGGGCGCCTGGTGGGTTTGGGGTGACGCGCGCCTCGTCTCGGTCCTGGTGCTGTTCCTGTTGTTCGCGGGCTATCTGGCGCTCAGGGCGAGCATTGATGACGAAGCCAAGGGCGCGCGGGCCGCGGAGATCCTGGCCCTTGTCGGGTTGATCAACCTGCCGATCATCAAATTCTCGGTGGACTGGTGGAATACGCTGCATCAAGGTGAATCGATCATGCGGGAGAGCGGGTCGGCCCTGGCCCCGGTCTATCTTGTTCCGCTGCTCCTGATGGGTGCGGGCTATGCTGCGGCTTTCGGCGCGCTTTGGCTGGCGCGGACACGCACGGAAGTCTGGCGTCGGCGAGCGGCCAGCCTAAAATTGCGGATTGCTTTTACATGACGGCGGCCGAAATTTTTCTCAACGGCTTCAGCCTTGGAAAATACGCCGCGTTTGTCGTGCCGGCCTATGCGGTCAGCGCGGTGGGATTTACCTGGATGATTGGCGACACGGTCGTGCGCGGGCGGCGCTGGCGGCGCGAGGTAGCGCGGCTGGAGTCGCGAAAGCCCAGCGATGGGCCAGACGCGTGAGGCGTTGGGCGGCCTTCGCCCCCGTGGCTGGGCTGGTGTTTCTGATCGTTCTATTCGCCGGATTTTCGTTGCATAGGCGTCCGCAGGTCGCACCGATGGCCATGGTCGGCAAGTCGCTGCCGGACTTGAATCTTCCCGCCCTTATCGGCGGCGGAATCGAGCCGTTAAAGGGTTCCGCGACCGGCCCAACCCTGGTGACGCTGTTTGCCTCATGGTGTGGGCCTTGCGCCGAGGAAGCGCCGGCTCTGATGGCCTTGAAGGCGGAAGGCGTTCGGATTGTTGGGATCGCCTACAAGGACCCCCCTGCGGACTCCGTGGATTTCCTTCGGCGCTACGGCGACCCATACGCAAAGGTGTTGATGGACAGGGATGGGCGCGGCGGCATCGAACTTGGCGTCACAGGGGTGCCGGAAACGCTCGCGGTCGATCGCGCGGGGGTGATTCGGGGGAAATTGGCGGGACCGCTAACCGCGCAGGCGGCTGAATCGCTTCTCGAAAGCGCCGGCCGATAGCGAAACGCACTACAGGGCGGTCGTATCGATGATGCCCGCGCCGCCATTTTCGTCACCCCAGGCGATGCTCCCGGGCCCCGCAAGGGCGAGCGCGCTGATCGGGATGCCGCTTTCGCCTCTTATGGTCCGCGTGTGGTGGTCGCCGATATCGCAGAACCAAATACGGCCATCATCAAGGCCGGCCGCCAGCCGCGGACCCGCGGGGTCGGCCGCGACGCGCGTCACCAAGGCGTGATCGTCAAAACCAATCTCCACCGCCTGCTTGCCCATCGGTCCGTTCGCGCCGACAAATGGCCAAAGCACAACGCCCCGCGCGCCCGAAGTCGCCAACCACTGGCCCCTATCCAGAAAGGTCAGGTTTTTCACCTTGGCTGGATAGCCCCCCATCCGCATGTCCATGGCGTCGCTGATCCGCCAGCCATGTAGAGCCGCTTCCTGCATCGACGAGATCAGGAATTTGCCGTCGGGACTGAAGGTTGCGGCAATATGCGACCCCGCCCAACGCAGCATCACCGGCTGCTGATCGACGATGCGGGCATACCACAGCGCCGCGCCGTTATAGGTTGCCGCCGCCAATCGTCGGCCCTTGGGGTCGAACGCCAGGGCCGACACGGTGGCCGCATGTGAAAACACACGCCTGAAGTCCGGCGCCGATCCATCGAGCACATGCACATCCCGACCGCTGGCGAACGCGATCAAGCCCGAAGCGCCCGCCTCGGCGACCGCGTCAATCCAGCGACCGCGAACTTCGGCGAGGGTCACAGATCCCGAAGGTGTGGTCCAGGCCAGCCTTCCGTCATCCCCTCCGGACATGACGCCGTCTTTCGTCGGGTGCAGCGCCGCGCACAGAATCGCACCCTCATGAGCCACAATGCGAGGCCCATTATCCCAGGCGATGGTCCCGTCGCCGAGCGCGAAGGCGACTCCCGATCGCTCGACCAGGGCTTCCGTGACATAGGCGTCGAAATCAGCTTTCATGACCATGGCCATAGCTCATGGCCCGCGCCTTTGGCGATACGACGCCGCGCCATCGTCGGGCTTTACAACCGCGATTATCCGGGCAATGGGTGTCGGAAATATTGGGTTGGGCTCGCGAGGCGGGTTCGGTGCAGGGAGTAACTCATGGCGGCAAAACTTACCGGTGGCGGTGGCGGGAAATTTGATCTCGGTCAAAACAGCGACATGAACGTCACACCCTTCGTCGATGTCATGCTCGTGCTGCTGATTATCTTCATGGTCGTCGCTCCGCTGGCGACGGTTTCGATCAAGATCGACCTGCCGCCAGCCAAGGCTCCGCCGCCCAACGCCCATGATAAGCCGCCAACGTTCATCTCCATTCAGGACAATGGCCAGATATTCGTGTCGTTCGGAAAATCGGAAATCAAGCCGTCATCGATGACAGCCTTGGTTTCGGACCTGCCCGCATCGCTCGGCGTCGCCAATCCAACCAATGAGCGTATTTTCATCCGCGCTGATCGGCACGTTCGCTATCGCCAATTCATGGATGTCATCAACCAGTTGCAATTGGACGGCTACTACAAGATCGGTCTGATCTCGGAGAATTTGAGCTAGCGGACGACGTCCCGATAGCTAGGCCGTACGATCATGGATCTACCGGAACGCCGCCTCGAAAGCCTCGGGCGGCGTTTCTGTTTTCCAATGCACTGGTGAAGATCTGTCGGTCGATGGGCGGCGTTAGGCCGCGCAAGCCTCGAAACCGGCGCGCAGGGCGCCTTCATCGAGATCCCGGCCAATGAACACCATTCGGCTTTCGCGGGTCTCATCGTCCTTCCAGGCCCGCTGCAGATCGCCGTCCAGCATCATGTGCACCGCCTGAAACACCAGGCGGCGATCTTCGCCCGCGACGTTGATGATGCCTTTGGCGCGGAGGATGTCGGCGCCTTTCGCGGCTACCAACTCATTCAACCAGCGGGTGATTTTTTCACCATTGATGGGTGCGCTCAAACGCAGGCTTAGGCCGCGAATATCATCGTCATGCTTGTGGTCGTGATGGTGGGGGGCGTCGCCAGCGCAATCGGCCTCATGCAGATGTCCGGGTTCGCCATGGCCAGGATCCAGAAAATTCGGTTCGATCTCCACGATCCGACCAAGATCAAACGCGCCACGATTCAGAATCTGGTCCAGCGGCACATCGCCTCGGATGGATCGATGGATGGTGGCGATGGGATTCATGCGGCGCAGGCGAAGTTCGATCTCGCCAAGATCTTCGGCGCTTACCAGATCGGTCTTGTTCAGGATGATCTGATCCGCGAAGGCGACCTGCTCCCGCGCCTCGCGGCTTTCGGACAGGCTGATCAACACGTGTTTGGCGTCAACCACGGTCGTCACGGAATCCAGCCGCGTTTTGGCTTTTATGTCTTCATCGACGAAGAAGGTCTGCGCGACGGGTCCAGGATCCGCCAATCCCGTGGTTTCCACGATGATGGCGTCAAAGCCTCGGCTCGCGCTTGACTGCCGCTTCATCAGGCCTTGCAGGATCCGGATCAAATCGCCGCGCACCGTGCAGCAGACACATCCATTGTTCATTTCGAACACTTCCTCGTCCGCGCCGACGACGAGGTCCGCGTCAATGCCGATCTCACCAAATTCATTGACGATCACCGCATATCGCATGCCATGTTCTTCCGACAGGATGCGGTTGAGAAGGGTGGTCTTGCCGGCGCCGAGATAGCCGGTGAGGACGGTTACGGGAATGAGGCTCATAATCCCCATGTAGGATGGCGAGAGCGACCTGTCCAAGCCGACATCCGCCACCCACCCCGTCGGGCGTTTCCGCGAGATCTTCAGTCGTTGATCGAAGTTGGCGCGGGCGTCTCGTTGACTTGCGGGGGCTCGTCGGTATATGTCGCCTCCCTCGCCCGTGGGTCCGCTCGCGGGCGCAATCGTCTTTGCCCTAACCGTGTCTCCAAACTGCCGAAGGCCTCAATCAATGTACGCTGTGATCAAAACCGGGGGCAAACAGTACCGCGTCCAGGCGGGCGACCTGTTGATCGTTGAAAAGCTGGACGGCGAGCCGGGCGCCAAGGTCGCTTTCGACCAGGTCCTGATGATTGGCGAAGGCGCGGCGGTTACGCTGGGCGAGCCCACGATCGAAGGCGCTTCGGTCAGCGCCACTCTGGTGGAGACCCGCAAGGGCGAGAAGATCAAGGTCTTCAAGAAAATCCGCCGCCAGGGCTATCGTCGTACGCGGGGCCACCGTCAATTCCACACGGTTCTGCGCGTGACGCAGATTGCCGGGGATGGCCGGGAGGAGAGTTGGGATGGCGCCGTCGATCTCACGCCCCTCGTCGTTCTCAATGCCCGCGCCCGCAATCTCGCTCGCGGGATGGAGGCTGCGGAATCGAAGGCGTCAGCGCGGCAGGCACGCAAGAGCGGCCAAGGCGCCGCGCCCTCGGCGGCCGAATAACCCAAAAGTCGATCGACCGCTAAGGTTCGAACCCAAACCAGTCCGGAGACGAGTTCATGGCTCACAAGAAATCAGGCGGATCATCCAGCAACGGGCGTGACTCGGCGGGCCGGCGGCTCGGCGTGAAAAAATTTGGCGGCGAAGCTGTCATTCCAGGAAATATCCTGATCCGGCAGCGCGGAACAAAATACTGGCCGGGTGAAAATGTCGGCATCGGCACCGACCATACCCTGTTCGCCAAGCAGGCCGGCGCCGTTCTTTTCGTCACGAAACGAAATGATCGCACCTATGTGACGGTCGTGCCGCCGCTTGCCGCAGCCGCCGAATAGCCGATCCGGAACACCACGGATCGCGATAAATTAGCGGTCCGGACCAGCAGACGATCAGCGGGGAAGTCCGGACGCCGGATTCCCCGCATTTTGTTTTGCGCCCGGCTTCGCGTCGGAGTCATGGGAGGTCGGTGATGATACGGAACGCGCATTCGACCACACTGCGCAGCCAACGCCTCACCCTGCGAACACCCGCTCCAGGTGACGCGTCGCGTATGGCGGAACTGGCGAGTGATATCGGCGTCGCGCGCATGACGACGTCGATTCCCTACCCTTATAAAACGGATCAGGCCCGGGATTTCATCGATCGCATGCAAGCGCGCGACGCGGCGGTAGAGACGGCCTTCAGCATCGTCTCACCCACCGATGACTTCATGGGCGTGGTGGGGTTCCACCCCAATCAAGACGGAGCCACCGAGTTGGGCTATTGGCTGGGGCGGCCCTACTGGGGCGTCGGTTACATGACGGAAGCGGTGGTGACGGCCCTCGAATGGGCGCGGGAATCGTGGGCGAAGCGATATCTGTTGTCAGGCCATTTCGCGGACAATCCCGCATCGGGACGCGTCCTTTGCAAAACCGGCTTTCTTTACACCGGCGATATCCGCCCCCGCCATTCGATGGCCAGGAGGGAAGCCGCGCCAACGCGGATGATGGTATGGCTGGCCTGACCCTCACCGACCCTTCGGTTTGAGCTATTGCGGTTTGGGGCTGACAAAGCCGCAAGACCCCGCTATATGACGCTTCGATATCGTCCGTTGGCGCTGGATGGCGTTTGCGAGCGGCGGCCCAAAAGGCCCGCCGCTTTTTCTTTGCCCATCCGGCCTCAAGAGATTTGGAAGGCCCTGGCCCTGCGCGGCAAGACCACCGAGGATTACAGACTGCTTGAGCTGCTTGACCCTGTCGCGGAGGCGGCCGGCTATGAAATCGTGCGCCTGCGGTTGATGGGCGGTGACCGCGCACGGCGGCTGCAGATCATGGCCGAGCGCGATGACGGAACCATGCTCGTCGAGGATTGTACGGTCTTGGCGCGCGCCATCTCGCAAATCATGGACGCCGCGGACCCGATCAATGGCGAATACCTCCTGGAGGTGTCCAGCCCAGGGATTGATCGCCCGCTCACCCGCTTGAAGGATTTCGAAACCTATGAAGGTTTCGAAGCGCGCCTTGAAATCGACCGCATGGCGGAAGGCCGCAAACGCTTCAGAGGGGAACTCGCCGGCATTGATGGCGACCACGTCGCCATCAACATAGAAGGCGAAGTCGAAACCGCGCTTCTACCCTTCGCGTGGCTGATTGAAGCCAGGCTTATGATTACGGATGCACTTCTGAAACACGGCGCCGATGCGAGATCCGCCCGGTTGGCCGCCGAAAACACTCAATCTGAAAACCCGTTCGACAGCGAGGATAGCGCCCAATGAGCGTCACCGGCATTTCCGCCAACCGGCTAGAACTTTTGCAGATCGCCGATGCGGTGGCCCGCGAGAAGTCGATTGAAAAAGAAATCGTGATCGAGGCGATCGAGGAAGCGATTCAAAAGGCCGCACGCTCACGTTACGGGGCCGAGCACGACATTCGCGTCCATATTGATCAAAAGTCCGGCGAGACGACGATTACTCGCACGGTCACGGTGATCGATGACGAAATCGAGGAGGGCGTGGAGGTAAATGAATACGCGCAAAAACGGCTGTCGGACGCCCTTCGCGATGACAAGGAAGCGGTTGTCGGCAAGACCTATACCGAAATTCTCCCGCCCTTCGAGTTTGGGCGTGTGCAGACGCAGATGGCCCGCCAGGTGGTCACCGGCAAGGTCCGCGAGGCTGAGCGTGAGCGGCAATATGAGGAATTCAAGGACCGCATCGGTGAGATCGTCAACGGCTCCGCCAAGCGCGTGGAATACGGAAACGTCATCGTTGATCTGGGTCGCGGCGAAGGCATTATGCGTCGCGATCAATCCATCCCCCGGGAAACCTTCCAGGTTGGTGATCGCGTGCGGGCCTACATCTACGATGTCCGTCGCGAAACCAAAGGGCCGCAGATCATGTTGTCGCGAGCCCATGGCGGGTTCATGGCCAAGCTGTTCGCCCAGGAAGTGCCGGAGGTCTATGACGGGGTGATCGAAATTCGCGCGGTGGCCCGGGACCCCGGCAGCCGCGCCAAAATGGCCGTCGTCTCAAACGATTCCTCCATCGACCCGGTCGGCGCCTGTGTCGGCATGCGAGGTTCCCGCGTTCAAGCGGTGGTCGCCGAACTGCAGGGCGAGAAGATCGACATCATTCAATGGAACCCGGACGAGGCCACGTTCCTGGTCAACGCACTCGCCCCGGCTGAAGTGACCAAGGTGGTCATTGACGAAGAAGAGGAGCGCGTCGAAGTCGTCGTTCCCGACGAGCAACTTTCCCTGGCCATCGGTCGACGCGGCCAAAATGTTCGCCTCGCCAGCCAGCTGACCGGCTGGCAGATTGACATCATGACCGAGAGCCAGGAAAGCGAGCGGCGCCAGCGCGAGTTCACCGAACGCACCGCCCTGTTCCAGGAAGCGCTCGACGTCGATGAGGTCATCGCCCAATTGCTGGTCACCGAAGGTTTCGCCACCGTCGAGGACGTCGCCTATGTCGAAC
>JAYUBD010000579.1:0-3569 GCA_043740995.1 Caulobacteraceae bacterium
AGGCCATAGCGCCGCATCGGTCAGCTCCAAATCAAACTGACCGCCTATGAATCACGCCAACGCCCCAAGGGGAATCCACTAATTGAGGACAGGCCCTAGCCAGAACAAGGTAATTGGCGAGCGGGAGGCGGCCGCCTGCCTTGAAAAGGGCGGCGTGGAGATTCTCCACGCGCAAATCACCGTGCTCAATCTGGATAAGATGCGGGTCGAAGTGGCACAAGATCGGTTCACCGTTATCGTGACTGAGGCGCCACTTGTGCGTGCCCGCGACTTTGCCGCCCGCGTATTTCAGCTGCTTTCACATACCCCCATCGCCCAATTGGGTATGAACGTCGGCACAGTTTTCCGCGCCCGGGATCGGCAGAGTTGGGACGCGATGGGGGACGCCCTGGCTCCGAAGGCCCCTTGGAAACGTCTCCTGGCAACCGAATCGAAAGAGCACCCGGGCGGGCTCCTCAACCTGACGATGGAGCGCAGCAAGCGTGCCGACGGTCGACGAGGGTTCGTACGAGTCACCGTGGCCGTAGCAGACCTTGATCGTTTGGATACCAAAGTGGACTACAATGATCACTACGAGCTAGAGGATGGGGCTGCGGGAGCGGTGGCGACATTGGAAAGCTGGGACACCACCGAAAAGCATGCCGCCGAAATTGTCGCCTCGATAAGAGAACTCGCGCATGCCGTTTGATAGCCCTGCCGATCTCTTCGAGTTCGGAATGGATCACCCGCTTGCCCCAAAGCGCGGGGGTGGATCGGCCCATCAGGATCGCTCCGCCGACCGGCTGCCGACGTACTTTGTAGTGCCCTCAGTTGGCTCGCTGCCACACCAACCGCAGACGCGTCTGATGCCCATGGTCGAGTGGGAAGGCACGGTCGAGACTGTTGATTGGGACAAAGGCGAGTTCACTGCGCGCTTGCGGGAGGTCGCACAGGCGGATCGCGCTATCGAGTACGGCACGTTCTCCATTGACGAGGTTGATCAAGACGACCTGGACCTTCTGCGATCGGGTGGGATTTTTCGGTGGGTGATCGGCAAGCGTGAGAATTCGTACCGGCGGATCGAAAACACCTCGAAGCTGATGTTTCGCCGCCTTCCGGGCTACAGCTTCTCCGATTTGCTGACAGCTGATGCTCAGGCCGAGGCTTGGGCCGCTTCGATCAAGGTGCGCTGATCGTACCGCCGGGGACGAACGAACTCGAGGTTGCCCTGATAGGTCCGGGGTTCGGCGAGTGCGCCTTGGTACACATTGGCGACGGCAAATGGATCGTCGTGGACTCTTGCATCGATCCCGAAAGCGGCCAGTCCGCGCCGCTGAAGTACCTGCAGGAGCTGGGGGTAAAACTAGCCAGCGACATCCTGTGCATCGTAATCTCGCACTTTGACGACGACCACATCAGCGGCATGCCGGAACTGTTGGCCGAAGCGAAGGATGCGTCGGTCGTCATGCCAAGCGTCTATGTGGAGCACGATTTCCTTCGCTTCGTCGCTCGCATTCGACTCGCCAACACCCCTACCGACCCTGGCGGCGTGGGAAATGTCAGCCGCACATTGGACCTGCTTATGGCGGGCCGAGATGTGATCATGGCCACCAAGAACCGCACAATCTATTCGGCCGGCGACGTCCCGCTCAGCCATGGGCGCGACTTCTCCATGCGCGTCTTGTCGCCATGCGATGCGGAGATCCAGGCATTTCATAACTGGCTCGCAGTGCATATGCCCGGTCCGCCGGATACGCGCGGTGCGTTGCCGAAGAGGACGCGAAACGACATTTCCGTCGTGGTTGATCTATCGGTGGGCGGCGATCGCGTTCTGTTGGGAGCTGACCTGGAAGAGCACGGGAACCCCACCACCGGGTGGAGCGCGGTTTTGGGTCAGCCGGGTCGACTGGCGGGCCGGTCGCAAGTTTACAAGGTTGCCCACCACGGTTCGCCAACGGGCCATCATCCGGATATTTGGTCCGAACTGCTGGACCAACAGCCTATCGCCATTCTCGCCCCTTGGATCAACGGCGGAAAGCTGATCCCGACGCTTCCCGATCGGGCTCGGATCCTGGGCTTCACCGAGGCTGCGTTCACCACCAGCACTGCGCGTACTCTCAGGCCCAAGCGCCGCGCGCCGGTTGTGGAAAAGCTGGTGAAGCGAACCACCAAGGACCTCGTCGTTGCGAAGCCGGAACCTGGGATGGTGCGTCTGCGGCGTCCGTTGGACAGCCAAGCGCAAGTCTGGGGCATCGAGAGCTTCGGTACCGCGCAACGTTTGGAAGATTGGAACTAGGGCCTGTCGTCATTTAGGGGATTCCACGGGTTAGCAAATCTCGATTCATGGGGTGTCAGCAAATTTGGAGCTGACCCTGATGGCGCCCCCGAGACGATACGCCCTTCGCGACGATCAATGGGAGCGGATCTGGGAGCTGTTGCCCGGGCAAGAGGGCCACCGCGGGGTGACGGCGGCGGACAACCGGCTGTTTGTCGAGGCGGTGCTGTTTCGGTTTCGCACGGGGGCGCCTTGGCGCGATCTGCCGGAACGGTTCGGCGACTGGAAGAACGTCCATCGACGCTTCAGCCGATGGGCCAAAAGCGGAGTCTGGCAGAGGGTTTTCGAGCATCTGGCGGCGGATGCCGACAATGAATACGCGATGATCGACAGCACCATTGTGCGCGCCCATCAGCACAGCGCTGGCGCCAAAAAAAACCAGACGAAGACCAAGCCATCGGTCGCTCGCGAGGCGGACTGAGCACCAAGATCCACACCATGGTCGACGCCCTCGGCAATGCGGTCGGCTTTTTCCTTACCGGCGGCCAGGCGCACGACCTGCTCGGCGCAGACCACCTTCTACCGACCATGCAGGCCGACATGCTGCTCGCCGACAAGGCCTACGACGCCGACGAACGGGTCATCGACGTGCTCCAGGTCGCGGGAAAAACCGCCGTGATCCCTTCGAAGGCAAACCGCAAGGTCGACCGCGGCTACGACCGAGACATCTACAAAGCTCGACACCTGGTCGAGAATTTCTTCGAGAAGATCAAACAATACAGAGCTATCGCCACGCGCTACGACAAGACCGCCCGGAATTTTCTCGCCGCCGTGTATCTGGTGGCCGCCGTCCTCTGGCTCAAATGACGACAGGCCCTAGTCCTGCCACGCTATCACTGGACCGCACCGATGCTGCGGCAGCGGGCGCTGAGCTACTCGCCCGTCATCCAGGTACAAAGACAGTCATTCAGGTACGACGGCAGCTAATAAGTAACGGCACAAAAACAGCCACAAAATCGGATGACGTGGCTCAAACCCTAATGAACTCAACATGAATGTGGGGACTGCAAATCCGTTTACCCGGGTTCGATTTCCGGTCAGGCCTCCAGACCCTTGCTCGATCCCTTGCCGGCCTCAGAGCTTTTCGCGCCAGATCGCCAGGGCCAGGCGCGGGCGCACCAGGAAGAGCGCGCTCCAGACCAGCAGGACGCCCAGGTAGCGCAGGCGTTTGCGGCGCGGGCGGACCTTCGTCTCGTAGAGGTTGGCGTAGTCGGCGATGACGCTCATGGTGGTCTCCTCGTGGTGAGGAGGAGAG
>JAYUBD010000580.1:0-3548 GCA_043740995.1 Caulobacteraceae bacterium
GCGGCGGCCCTGTGGAGCGAAGATCCGTCCAGCCTCGTGGCGCTCAATGAAGAGGATATCCGATCACTGTTCGGCCCGACCTCCGGCTGACGACTCGCCCGTCACGCGTTGACGTCCACCACCACGCGCCCGCGCACCTGTCCGGCCAGGATGGCTTCCCCGAGGGTGGGAACTTCGTCCAATGTGGCTGGCCGGATCATCGTCGCCAACCGGGCGAGATCGAGGTCACGGGCAAGGCGGTCCCAGGCGACGATCCTGTCGGGTTTCGGCCGCATCACCGAATCAATTCCGGCCAGGGTGATCCCGCGCAGGATGAAGGGCGCCACCGAGCCGGGCAGGTCCAGGCCCTGGGCCAGGCCGCAGGCGGCCACCACGCCGCCATAACGTGTTTGGCCGATGGCGTTGACCAGGGTGTGGCTGCCCACCGAATCGATCGCTCCGGCCCATCGCTCCTTGCCGAGCGGTCGGCCGGGTTCCGACAGTTCCGCACGGTCTATAATCTCCGCCGCGCCGAGGCCGATCAGATAGTCGCTCTGCGACGCCTTGCGACCGCTCGAGGCGACGACACGAAAACCCAGAGCGGCGAGCAGGGCGATGGCGACGCCGCCAACCCCGCCGGCGGCGCCGGTCACCAATATGTCACCCTGGTCCGGCGTCAGGCCTCCGGCTTCCAAGGTCAAAACACTGAGCATCGCTGCGTAGCCCGCCGTGCCGATGGCCATGGCGTCGCGGTTGGAGATGGCGGTCGGCAGCTTGACCAGCCAATCGCCCTTGACGCGCGCCCGCTGGGCGTAGCCGCCGTGATGAGTCTCGCCGACGCCCCAGCCGTTCAGAACCACCCGATCGCCGGGCAGGAAGCCCTCGTGCGACGAGGCGTCGACCACGCCGGAAAGGTCGATGCCGGGCGTCAACGGAAAGCGGCGGATGATCGGCGCTCGACCGGTCAGGGCCAGGCCGTCCTTATAGTTCACCGTGGAGTAATCGACGCGGACGGTTACATCGCCCGGCATCAAATCATCGTCGGTGATCTGTACGAACCGCGCCTCCTGGCCGGCGTCTGTCTTCGTCACGCGAAGAGCGCGGAAGGAGGTGGTCATAGGGAAATGGCCTCTGGTTGAAGACGCGATGGAAAGAAAACGGGACGCATCACCGCGTTGCGGGATTTAGTTGAGGGTCACGGCCTTGGCGCCGTCGTGGATATCTACCCGGCGCGTGACGGCGATGGCTTCGCCGTGACCATCGACCGGCTTGCCGACTGTGATCACGAACCAGGCGCCGCTGGCCAGACCCGCGAAGCTGAAATGGTTGGCGCTGTCGCAGGTGGTCTTGCGCACGAAACGCGCATAGTCGCCCGCCGGGGCGGCCGGGGTTCGCGCCCGCACGATGGAGACGGGCACGGCGGCGCCGGTCGCCGATCCATAGAGGATGATCATTCGCCGGCGGCTCCACGCTGATTCCGGCGACAGGATCACGTCGCTCCCCTGGCAAACAAAGCGCGTGGCGCCGTTTCGGAAGGCAAACAGGCCCTGGATTGAGCCGCCGCCCGGGTGGGTGGACCAGGCCAGATTGTCGGCGCGGAAGGTCTCGCCGCCGTCCGCCGTGGTCGGAGTCGGCTCGGACGCGGCGACGCCGTTTGACGGCAGGCCGTAGGGCTCAGTCGCGCAGCCGGCAAGAGTCAGGCTGAGGAACAAGGTGATGAGGAGCGGACCCAGAGCATTCATGATCGTAGCCTAAGCCCGGCGTGGGACACGGGCAACATCTCGGCGATACGGTTCGGCGCGATCTTTGACATCACGGCGGCCAGGCCCAGAGAATCCCTCTTGGCGGCTTCGCCCTGAGCGGCGATAAGCCGGGGCAAGATCATCAATTTGATTGTGGGAGATATTCTGATGAAAGCCGCCGTACTGCGCGAAGTTCGCACGCCCTTGCAGATCGAGGACGTCAGGATCGGCAAGCCCGGTCCGCACGAGGTCCTGATCCGCACCGTCGCGGCGGGGGTCTGCCATTCCGATCTGCATTTCATCGAGGGCTCCTATCCGACGCAACTACCGGCGGTGCTGGGTCACGAGAGCGCGGGCATTGTCGAGCAGATCGGCTCCGAAGTGCGCACGGTGAAGGTGGGCGACCACGTGATTACCTGTCTGTCGGCCTTTTGCGGTCACTGCGAATATTGCCTGACCGGCCATATGAGCCTGTGCACCAGCCCGGAAACGAAACGGGACGCCGATCAGGAGCCCCGGCTGTCGCAACCCGCCGGCCCGATGACCCAGTATCTGAACCTCTCCTCGTTCGCCGAACAGATGCTGATCCACGAGCATGCCTGCGTCGCTATTCGCAAGGACATGCCGCTTGACCGCGCGGCGCTGATCGGCTGCGGCGTGTTGACCGGGGTCTGTTCGGTTTTCCACACCGCCAATGTCCGGCCGGGCGATACCGTCGCGGTGATCGGTTGCGGCGGGGTCGGCCTGGCGGCGATCAACGGCGCGGCCATCGCCGGGGCCAGCCGGATCATCGCCATCGACATGTCTGCCGGCAAGGACAACATGGCGCGGCAGTTCGGGGCCACCGACTTCATCTGCGCCGCCGAGACCGATGCGGTGAAGGAGGTTCTGGAAATGACCAAGGGCGGCGTCCAGCACAGCTTCGAAGCCGTAGGCCTGAAGAAAACCACGGAACAGGCGTTCGGCATGCTGCGTCGCGGTGGCACGGCCAACATCATCGGCATGATCCCGATCGGGCAGACCATCGAAATTCCCGGCTATGCGTTTTTGGGCGAAAAAAAGCTGCAAGGCTCGCTGATGGGCTCCAACCATTTCCCGGTGGACATGCCGCGACTGGTGGACATGTATTTGGCCGGTAAGCTGAAGCTGGATGAGATGATTTCGCGCCGAATCAAGCTGGAGGAGGTCAATGAAGCCTTCGCCGAGATGAAGACCGGCCAAATCGCCCGCTCGGTCATCGTTTTCGACGCCTGATTTCCCGATGCCTCCCTTCCCGGGCCGGGAAGGGAGGCATTTTGTCAGCCTTGCATCAGTGTTCGAACGCCGCCCATAGGGTCATGCGCCACATGGCTTTCAAGGTTGAAGGTCATCGTCGCGCGGCGGGGTTGTTCGCCTTCGGCTTCGTAGGGCGGCCAGGCGGGTAGGGCGGCATGGTTCGGATCACCGGTTCGCGCGAAGGCGAGCCAGGCCGGCGCCATTTGATCCGCCAGTCGCTGCGGCTCTTCGCCTCGACCGACGAAACTCCGCGCGGCTTCGACATTGTCGAAGACCAGAGGGATTTCCAGGGCATGCGGGCTTTTGAGGGCGCCGCGGGCGACCGGCGTTTCCCATTCGAGCTGGTACATAAAGACGGGCGCGGCGTTCCGATGCGCCTTTCGTTCAGCTAGGTTTACGGTGTTCAGCCACATCATCATCACTGTCTGAACGGCGCAGATCAGATAGGTGGGCGAATAGTCACGGAAGACGGATCTCAGTTCGTCGACCAGAGCCTCCGCCTTTTCGCCGACGGCGTCGCGGGCCCGCGCCATAAGGTCCGCGTCGGTCCAG
>JAYUBD010000581.1:0-3545 GCA_043740995.1 Caulobacteraceae bacterium
CGCACCGGCAACGCCGCCGTGCGTGAACGCCTGTCCGGTCTGGAAAAGGTGATCCAGGGTCTGACGCCTCCGCCCCCGCCGCCGGTCGATCCCGGCCCGACCGCGGGCCCCGATCCGGTCGCGGGCTTCGCCGCCGCCAAGGGCGCCTTGCAGGGGGGCGACATGAGCGCGGCGGAGGTCGGCTTCCACGACTATGTGGATCGGTTTGGCGATGGACCAAATGGTCCGGAGGCGCGGTACTATCTCGGCAAGACGCTGCTTGCCCGTCACGCCTGGGCGGACGCCGCCACGGCGGAGATCGGCGCGATCCGCGGCTGGCCGCGCACGCGGTGGGCGCCGGACGCCGTGCTCGATCTTTCCCGCGCCTTGATCGGCCTGAAAAAGCCGGCGGATGCGTGTCAGACCTTGGATGAACTGGCGCGGCGCTACCCCAAGCCGGGCGTGGCGATCAGCAAGAGCGCCGGCGACCTGCGGGTCCAGGCCAAGTGCGTTTAGCCCAGCGCGTCAAGCGGGGGGGCATCGCGGCGCCGCATGCCTGAGCCGGGCTTCCACGCCTGGCGTTCTGTCGCGGACATCGTTGGCGTCGCGCTGACAAGACGGCTTCTGCGACACGACTCGGCTCCGATCGCCATTGGACTTTCAGGCGGCGGCGACTCCCTGGCTCTGTTGATCGCCGCCCACCGCTGGGCCGTCACGGCGGGGCGTCCGCTGATTGCCTTGACAGTGGACCATGGCTTGCAGGCCGCCGGTCGAGATTGGGCCCCGTGGTGTCGGGCGCGGGCCGAGCGGCTCGGGATCGAACATCGCACCCTGTATTGGCGCGGCGACAAGCCGGCGACCGGCCTGCCGGCTGCCGCCCGCGCCGCGCGTCACGCGCTGCTCGCCGATGCGGCGCGGCGAGCCGGCTCCGCCGTGATCCTGCTCGGGCACACCGCCGACGATTGCCTGGAGGCGCAAGCGATGCGGGGGGCGGGCGCCCGGGTCTCGGCGCCAAGGGGATGGGCGCCGTCGCCGGCCTGGCCCGAGGGCCGGGGCCTGTTCTTGTTGCGCCCGCTGTTGGCGTCTCGCCGCGCCGATTTGCGAGCGTGGCTGGAAGTGCTTGGCGAGACCTGGATCGAGGATCCCGCCAATCTCGATCGCGCGTCGGGACGGGCTCAGGCGCGCCGGCGCCTGCAGGGCGGCGGCTGTTCGCCGCCGGAGACGCCGGGGCCGATGGCCGCCCATTTCCTCCCGGCGGTCAACGAGGGTGTCGCGGGGGAGTTGATCATCGATCGAAAAGCCTTCACCCCCGATTTCGGCGACGTGGCGAGAACCATGCTACGGGCGGCACTCCTGTGCGCCGCCGGAACCGCGCGCCCGCCGCGCGGCGCGCGGTTGGACCGGCTGGTTGCATTGATTGGGTCTGGCGTCCCCTTTGTCGCCACCCTGGCCGGCGCACGGGTGGAGGGCGCCCCCGACGTCATCCGGATCATGGCCGGCGACGGCGACCACCGCCGCGGCCGCGAAATCGGGCTGGCTTTGCCGCTGGATGAAGAGGTGGTTTTCGAAGGTCGCTTTTGCCTACGCGCCGCGCGCCCCGGTCTGATCGCCCATCGCCTCGCCGGACGGCTGGGGCAACTCGACCCGGTTCAGCGTCGTGCGCTAGCCGCCGCCCCTCCGCGGGCGCGCGGCGCCTTGCCTTGCCTTGCGACGGAGGACGCGCGCCGCGTGACCTGTGCAACGCTGGTAGACAGCGCTGATATCGCCGTCCGATCACTCATCATGCCGCGTCTGGCCGCGGCGTGCGGCGCGATTAATGACGAAGCGACCATACGCGCGTGGCAAAACCGTTGAGGGCATCCTAAATGGGGGGATCGGTTTCAAAGAAGGTTTCTCCATGAACCTGCGTAGCTTGGCCATCTGGGGCGCGATCGTGCTTGCCCTGCTGGCGATTTTCGGCGTTCTGAACAGCGGCTCCCACACAGGGAGCGCCAGCCAGATCACCTATTCGGAGATGCTCACCCGGGTCGACAGCGGCGATATCAAGTCGGTAAAGATCCACGGGCAGACCATCGAGGCGCATGATCGCCAGGGCCACACCCTGACGGCGACCGGCCCGCTGGAGACCGGCGATTTGCAGAAGCGCCTTGAGGCGCACAGCGCCGGATTTGAATTTGAACAGCCGGGCCAGGGTCTGCTGCCGTCGATCCTGATCAACCTGCTGCCCATCTTGTTGCTGATTGGCGTGTGGTTCTTCTTCATGCGCCAGATGCAGGGCGGCGCGCGCGGGGCCATGGGCTTTGGCAAATCAAAAGCCAAGCTGCTGACCGAGAACAAGAACCGAGTCACCTTCGATGACGTGGCCGGGGTGGACGAGGCCAAGGAAGACCTCAGCGAGATCGTCGATTTTCTGAAGGACCCGGCGAAGTTCCAGCGGCTGGGCGGTAAGATCCCCAAGGGCGCCTTGATGGTCGGTCCTCCCGGCACCGGCAAGACCCTGCTCGGCCGGGCCGTGGCCGGTGAAGCCGGCGTGCCGTTCTTTTATATTTCGGGTTCCGACTTCGTGGAAATGTTCGTCGGCGTCGGCGCCAGCCGGGTGCGCGACATGTTCGAACAGGCCAAGAAGAATGCGCCGTGCATTATCTTTATCGACGAAATCGACGCCGTGGGTCGCCATCGAGGGGCGGGGGTCGGCGGCGGCAATGACGAACGCGAGCAGACCCTGAACCAACTGCTGGTTGAGATGGATGGCTTCGATCCCAACGAGAGCATTATCGTCGTGGCGTCCACCAACCGGCCTGACGTGCTTGATCCCGCCTTGCTGCGACCCGGCCGGTTCGACCGGCAAGTGGTGGTGCCCAATCCCGATGTGGGCGGTCGCGAGAAAATTCTCCGCGTGCACATGCGCAACGTGCCCCTTGCCTCGGACGTCGATGTCAGGGTGATCGCGCGAGGCACGCCGGGCTTTTCCGGCGCCGACCTCGCCAATCTGGTCAACGAAGCGGCGCTGATGGCGGCACGCCGCAATCGGCGCATGGTCCTGCAGCGCGATTTCGAGGAAGCCAAAGACAAGGTGATGATGGGCGCCGAGCGCAAGTCCATGGTCATGAGCGACGCCGAAAAGCGCAACACCGCCTATCACGAGGGCGGTCACGCCCTCGTGGCGCTGTCGGTGCCGGCGGCCGACCCGGTGCACAAGGCCACCATTATTCCCCGCGGCCTGGCCTTGGGCATGGTGATGCAGCTGCCCGAGGGTGATCGTCACTCGATGAATTTCGAACAGATGACCTCGCGGCTGGCGATCATGATGGGGGGGCGCGTCGCCGAGGAACTGATCTTCGGCAAGAACCGGATCACCTCCGGCGCCTCAAGCGACATTTCGGCGGCGACCTCCCTGGCTCGAAACATGGTCACCCGCTGGGGCTATTCAGACGCCCTCGGCACGGTGGCCTATGGCGACAATCAGGAAGAAGTGTTTCTCGGTCATTCCGTCGCCCGCACGCAAAACGTTTCGGAGGACACCGCCCAGACGATTGACCTGGAGGTTCGCCGCTTGGTGCAGACCG
>JAYUBD010000582.1:0-3531 GCA_043740995.1 Caulobacteraceae bacterium
GGACGGGCCGAAGAGATACCCCGAACTCAGCAAAACGCGGTCGCTGTGAGGTCGACGGCGCCGACCGATTTATGAAGGAAACTGGCGCACCCGACAGGATTCGAACCTGTGACCTCTGCCTTCGGAGCAGGACAAGTCCATCTTCGCCACCGTTTCTTTATGTACGCCAGAACACTATAAACCACGGTAACTATTGATCTTTTATTGAGATCAACCTCGAAGGGCGTATCCTGCGACAGGTCGGAATTTCCGTTCGGGTGCTTCCGTGGTGCTTCCGCGGAATTGGGCCTTGGAAGCAATTCAACTGCCGGAATATGTCACATGACGAAACTCAACAAGCGCATTGTCGACCAGACTGAGCCGAGCCAGGTCGACTATTTTATCTGGGACGACGACCTGGCCGGGTTTGGACTTCGGGTGTTCCGGTCGGGCAAGCGAAGCTACCTTGTCCAGTATCGATCAGCAGGGCGGACCCGCCGCCTCACGATCGGGTCGCACGGCGTCTGGACACCCGAGACCGCACGCAGAGAGGCGCGGATCCTTCTCGGCCGCATCGCGCATGGCGATAATCCGGCCGAAGAGCGCAAGCTCGACCACAAGGCGATCACGATCAAGGAACTCTGCGAACTCTACCTCGCAGACGCCAAGAATGGCCTGATCATTGGCAAGAAGCGACGCCCCAAGAAGGAATCAACGATCTATATCGACGAAGGCCGGATCCGCCGGCACATCATTCCGCTGATCGGATCGCGCCGGGTCAAAGACATCGCCACGGCTGACGTGATCCGTTTCATGCGTGATGTCGCGTCGGGCAAAACAAGAACAGACCAGAAGACCAAAAAGCGTGGACGAGCGATCGTCCGCGGGGGGATAGGCACAGGGGCCCGCGCCGTCGGCCTGCTGGGCGGCGTTCTTACCTATGCGCGCGAGATCGGGATCATCGAGACCAATCCCGCTCACGGCATCCGCAAACCGGCCTATCAGAAGAGAACGCGGCGATTGTCGGAGGACGAGTATCGCCTGTTCGGCGAACTTCTGTCGAAAGCCGCGCAAGATGAGCAGCTCGCGACAGCGGCGGAGATGGCGAAAGCGATCGCTCTGACCGGTTGCCGCCGCGGCGAGATCATCAACCTGGTATGGGCGGAAGTCGATGACGCAAGCAGTTGCCTACGCCTTCTCGAAAGCAAGGAGGGAGCGTCGGTCCGCCCGGTTGGTCTGCCCGTGCTGGAGATGCTGGACCGCCGCCGGCCACGGCTCGCCGCCGGTCCCGTGTTCCCGGGATCCATAGAAAGCAAACCCCTCGTCGGCTTCCCAAAACATTGGCATAAGATTCTCAAGGGTACGGCTCTCGCCGGCATAACGCCGCACGTGCTGCGCCATAGCTTCGCCAGCCTTGCAAACGACCTGGGGTTCACCGAATCGACGATTGCCGCGCTTCTTGGACACGCCCAGGGCACGATAACCAGCCGGTACATTCACAGCGTGGATACCTCATTGGTCATGGCCGCCGACTCTGTGGCGGGGTACATCCAAGGCCTGCTTGATGGTGTCCAGTTTACACGAGCCTCCTACGCCCTGGACCGCAACGCCAGACAGGCTGCGCTTGACCGGCTGTTCGCGCAGTCGCTCGACCCCGCTCCAGCGATGAATGATCGAAACGCCGCCTGATTGGTCGCGACCTGAACTAATCTTCGCTCACAGGAGCCAAGGCCGTCGTCCGCGCTTTTGAAAGCGTGTAAAGCGATTTAGTGTGCTCTTGAAAGCACGTGATCTTGCATTTCCCGTTCAAACAGATTAGCTCTCAAAAGCACGTAATCATTGTTAACGAGCTCTTGAAGGCACATGGCCACCCGCAACACCCTGTCCATCGCCCCACCTCATGCGATCGAGATGGCGCTGAGCCGCCTCGGCGGCGATCTGCGGACCGCAAGACTGCGCCGCAATCTCACGCTGGACGACGTCGCCGCAAAGATCGGCGCTGGCCGTCGCGCGGTCGCCGATGCGGAACATGGTAAGGCGACCACCGCCATCGCGGTCTACGCCGGGCTGCTTTGGGCCTACGATCTGCTTGGCGGTGTCGAGCGCCTGGCCGACCCCTCCAACGATGAGGAAGGATTGACGCTGGCAAGGTCGCGGGAACGGTCGCGCGCGCGCCGCACTGACGAGCTGGACAATGACTTCTGAACCCCAAGACGGCCAATGCTACGTCTACCTCACCATGCCCGGCGCTGTAGAGCCCGTAACGGCGGGGCGATTTCAACTACGGACCGATCGAACCGGGGCCGCGATTGGAAGGTTCGTCTATGGTCGAACCTATCTGGAGCGGCCTGACGCGGTCGAACTCGACCCTGTCGAGCTAAAGCTTACAACGCGGACCTATGAAACGGCCGCGTTGCGAGGCGTATTTGGCGCCCTTCGGGATGCGGGGCCGGACTACTGGGGGCGCCGCGTCATCGAGAAGCACGCCGGAAAAGGCGAGCTGAGTGAGTTGGGCTACCTGCTACACTCCGCCGACGACCGCGCCGGCGCCTTAGGGTTTGGCCTGAACCAGCAACCTCCGGCGCCCATGCGGGTCTTCAACCAGACCATAGTGCTGGAGAAACTCCAGCGCATTGCTGACGCCATCGTCGCTGAAGAAGAATTGCCGCCCGACGCCGCCAACCAGCAGATCCAGGACCTCCTGCTCGTCGGCACTTCGATGGGCGGCGCGCGACCAAAAGCGGTGGTCGAAGACGACGGCGCGCTGTGGATCGCGAAATTCAACCGACAGGACGACCGCTGGAACAGCGCCCGCGTGGAGCATGCCATGCTGACCTTGGCGCAAGCGTGCGGTCTGAACACCGCGCAAAGCAAGGTGGTCACCGTGGGCGGGCGTGACATCTTGATGGTGCGCCGTTTCGACCGCGAAAAAGTTGAGGCTGGCTACACGCGCGCGCGAATGGTGAGCGCCCTGACCCTGCTGCGCACCGAAGACAGTCACCGCACCCGGGACCGCTGGTCCTATATCCTCCTGGCGGAGGAGCTGCGACGCGTTTCCGCGGACCCCAAGCGCGATGCACGGGAACTGTTCCGCCGCATGTGCTTCAACGCCCTTATTTCGAACTCCGACGATCATCCACGAAACCACGCCGTGATCGCCAGGAGCCGAGATTGGAGGCTGTCGCCTGCCTACGACCTGACGCCGACCACGCCGGTGAGCCTTGAACGCCGCGACCTCGCCCTGACCGTCGGCGACTTCGGCCGCGCGGCGACGGCGGAGAATCTCATGTCGCAATCGGCGCGATTCCTGCTGGACCGCGCCGAAGCCGAAGCGTCTGTTAGCGCGATCGAAGATCAGGTGAAGGCGTCTTGGTACGACATGGCCCGGGAGCAGGGCGTTTCCGAGCGCGATTGCGAGCTTATTCGTGGCGCTTTCGCCTACCCCGGGTTCCGTCTTGCCGCCGCTCGGCTCTGATAACGTCGGCACAACTTGGAGTAAGAGTTAGGCCGGGCCGTGCCCGACGGATTGAGGCAGAGAGAAGAGTCTCCGGC
>JAYUBD010000583.1:0-3527 GCA_043740995.1 Caulobacteraceae bacterium
CATCCTTTGCAGCGCGGCTCCCATGGCCGGACATATCATGTAAACGCTTTGAGACGATTCGGAGGATTGGGCATTGGAATGAAGGACGACCATGAAACGTCATCCGGCGGCGACGATAAGATCGCGCTGATCACGCGGGCGCGACGCGCATTTCACTCCGAATTGGTTCATCGCGGTTTGCTGGCGATGAACGGCGCGGGAGTCGCGAGCATTTCGGACACCAACTCACGTTCCAGCCGAGAGATCGCCGGCGCGATGATCGCGATAATCCGCGGAGAGTTACAGGCCGCCGGTGATCGGTTGGCCGGACAAACCTCGGGACGCGGATTCGAAAAAGTGGTTGAGGGTTATCTCGTCAACGTGTTCCCTCGCTTGGATTCCCTGCGTTGGGGCCGTTTCACCATTGCGGGCGGCACCTCGATTGCTGCCTACGAACAATACGAACATCTGTTCGCCATCGACGCCATCGCGCGCGCCAATCCGACGCTCCACGTGGCCCTAGGCGCCGACTATCTGATCAAGCCGGACATCGTGATATTTCGCGACCCGGAGCCGGATGATCGGATCAACGCGCGCGAGTTCGTCGTTGATGAGACCGTGGCGCGACGGACGCCGGTCCGCCTCCTCAACAACAAGAAACCGATCCTGCACGCGAGCGTGTCCTGCAAACTGACATTGCGCTCCGATCGCGCGCAGAATGCTCGAAGCGAGGCGTTAAATCTGATCCGTAACCGTAAGGGGCGCTTGCCACACACGGCCGTCGTTACCGCCGAACCAATGGCCGGACGTATCGCATCCTTGGCATTGGGCACCGGCGATATCGATTGCGTATATCATATCGCGCTGGACGAACTTCGCACGGCGACCAAGGAGCATGGGTCCGATGATTCGCTCGAATTATTGGACAATATGATTGACGGAAAGCGACTCCGGGATATCTCCGACCTACCGCTTGATTTGACGATTTAGTCAGGCCGCCCGCTGTGAAGCGGTAGAGTTGAGCATCGCCACTACGGTGGAGGCGACGGCGCCCGCCAGTCTCGGGGGGACGGCGTTGCCGATCTGGCGGGCAACCTCGACCTTGGTGCCGTAAAAGCGGAAGTCGTCGGGGAAGCCCATAAGTCTAGCCGCCTCCCGGTGCGTGATCGGCCGGTCGGCTTCCGGATGAAGGTACCTTCCCTTTTCAGGTTTGAAGAATTCGGTGCGTATGGTCACGGACGGTCGGTCCCACCACAAGCGACCGAAAAGGTCCGTTCCGCCGTGTGTTTTACGCACCCAACAATCCGGCGTGATATGCGGGGCGTTCTTCAGCAAATCGAATCGGTTACCGCCCGGCGGAACAGCGCGGTATCGCGCCAGGCTTTGCGCCGTGGGCGAACGCCCGAAGTGCAAATCAAACGGCGCGGCGTCATTTCTAATTTCCGTGCCGACGGGAGACGGCAAGTCGGAAATGACGTCTCTGACTGTTCTCCAACGTGGGAGGTTCGAGGCTTTTGAAGGCTCGGCATGGGACGACGGAGGGGGGAAGTAAGGAAGGTCGTGGACGCCCCTCCAGCCCAAAATGATCGTTCTTTTGCGAGTCTGAGGCGCGCCGAAATCCGCCGCGTTCAAAACGGCTGCGTGCGTGGCGAAGCCGTGGACGCGCGCCTGATTCTCGATCTGTAGACGTTCAGGTGACCGATATAGTTCTGCGACATTTTCCATGACAAAGACGCGCGCGCCGGACCGCTCGGCAATCTCAAGGAAAGGTTCCCAAAGGGCGCGCCTCGTATCGCCCTCTCGCTTTTTGTTCAACAGGCTGAAGCCTTGGCAGGGCGGACCACCGACAACGACATCCGCGCCAGGCACTTCTTGTGTTGCAAGCCACTCTTCGATGTTAGCGCAGATTGATCGCCCCTCGAAATTCAGGGCATGAGTTTGAACCGCCGCCCGGTCATTGTCGATCGACAGGACGGACCGAAAGCCGCCGCAAAACCGAGGATCGACAAACCCGCAGGTCATCCCGCCGGCGCCGCTGAACAGATCGATGAGGCGAAGCGTCATCTTGCGACAGTGCCCTGATTCGTTGCGAACAAATCAGGAACATGAAATTCGCGCCATATCAAGTGTTTTGCCGTCCGAGCCAGGGCTCCGCACTCGGCCGATTATAAGGGGTCACTATACATAGATGGTATCCACTCCAGCGCCGAGCGCCCCCATCAGCTTAGGACGTCCAACGGCCAATCTGGCGACCTGGGTTTGCGGTCCGGCCTTTGAATTACGGGAATTACGGGGAATTACGGGGACAGTGTCTGAAATAGCCCACCCTCCCCATCCATCGCGCCAGCCCTCGGCTTGGGTCCTCGCTTCTCAGGCGCCGGGTGCATTTGGGTCGCCGGGTTCAGGCGCCAACGCCGGCCTTCAGGCCCGGAAACACCGCGCCGACCTTGCGCAGCAGATAGTCGCGATATCGGCCGGCGAAGAGGTTGGGGTCGACACCGTCCCACCGTCCTCTGCGCCGATCACCCCGTCCGACGGGGTCCACCGCCGGCGTCATCACCGCTTCGAAGTCGGGGTCATAGAACACCGGAAAGGACAGTCGCTCGCGGCCGCCGCGATTGATCACACGATGTGGGGCGGAGATGAACCGCCCGCCGCTCAGCCGCTCAAGCATGTCGCCGACATTGCACACCAGGGTTCCGGGGATCGGCGGCGCCTCGATCCAGCCGGCGTCCGTTTGCACCTGCAGTCCGCCCACATCGTCCTGCGCCAGCAGAGTGAGCAGGCCATAGTCGGTGTGCTCGCCCACGCCCCAGCCGCCTGGCGCCGCCGGTGGATAGCGGAATATCCGAAACAGCACCGTCGGCCGCCGCAGAAAGGTCTCGGCGAAGAAACGGTCGGGCAGGCCCAGCGCCAGCGAGAGCCCCTCCATCATCGCCGCCGCCGCCCGCGTCGTCTGCGCCACATAGGTCTCCACCGCCGGGCGCAGGCCCGCCGGTCGGGCGGGCCAAAGATTGGCGCCGTGCATCGGCCATCGGTCCACAACCCGCGGATCGGCCCCGCCAAGCTCCTCGCCGAAATAGACGCCTTCCTTCTGGTCGGGCCGCCCCAAGGTCAGCTCGCCGCCCAGCGGGAACCAGCCGCGCCAGGCCGACCCGCCGCGCGGCATGGCGATCTGGTCCTTCTCCGCCCGCGGCAAGGCGAAGAAGGCCCGCGCCCCGGCGTCCATCCGCGCGATCACCTCGGCGTCGACGCCATGGCCGGTGACATAGAAGAACCCGTGACGCCGCGCCGCCGCGCCCATCGCCGCCGCCGTGGCCGCCCGACGACCGGGGTCGTCGCCGAGCAGAGGCGAAACGTCGATGCAGGCGAGTTGGGGGGCGTCGTGCATGCGGACAGTTTTTCAGCTTTTCGCGGAGATGTCGCCGGTGTGGGTGAGAATTCGGCGGCAAAGCGAAGCGACAACCGCCGTTATCGTTGCGAACGCTACGCTAAAAGCGTATAGCCCCGACTGTGAACGGCGAACATCCGGATTTCAGTTGGGACAT
>JAYUBD010000584.1:0-3527 GCA_043740995.1 Caulobacteraceae bacterium
GCTGGACAAGATAGCGGCCAACAAGGGCAAGCCATGACCGAGGCGATTATGCCTTTGACAAACGCAGATTTTGGGCTATTCTACAGCTAACGAATCCAACGAGTTAGCCAATGTCCGTTCTCTCTCAAGCCCAATTCCACGACGAACCCGCCGCCTTTGCCTATGTCGAAGCGATCCTGTGGCCCGCTGGTCCGGTTTGCCCGCACTGCGGCGGCTTCGACCGTATCAGCGCCATCAAGCCGAACCCGGAAAAGAAGGTCCGCGCGGGCCTGAAATTCTGCGGCCAGTGCCGCAAGCAATTCACCGTGCGCGTGGGTACGATCTTCGAGGACAGCCACCTTCCGATGACGAAGTGGCTACAGGCGATCTTCCTGATGTGCTCGTCCAAGAAGGGCGTCTCCAGCCACCAGTTGATGCGGACCCTTGAGACGACCTACAAGACGGCGTGGTTCCTATCGCACCGCATCCGTGAAGCCATGCGCTGCGGCGACTTGGCACCCTTTGGTTCCAACGGCGGCGAAGACGGGCGTGAGGATGGTTACGGAATAGTAAAGTTTCCGACCAGGGGCTTTATTTGAAAAAGAAGGACGCCGGGTGGGACCGTAGTCCCAACGTGCAAGATTGACGCACTCCCGGCGAACATTTGTGAGTCTGTTCGGAGGTTTAGTCAACACCATTCTTTGACTTGCGGCGTTTCGTCCGCCACGTGAAGCTGGTTCTGGAGACGGTGCGGGAAATGGCTAGCTATCTGGCCAAGCAAGAGATCAGGGCGAGAGACGCCGCCGCCGAGACATAGGCTTGCGGTATCCCGTTACCGGGTGGTATCTGGATACCCATGACGGATCGTGACGCGATATGCGCGGTGTTCAATGCGGTAGTGGCCATCGGTGAGCGCCTGACGGGTGAGCGGCTAACCGTGTACGTCGAAACGTCTTCAGGCGAACGTATCGCCATCGCCGCTGGTGCGGCCCTTTGGTCCGCTAAAGGGGCGGCTGAAGTCCCGGCTGTATGTCGCGCGGAATAGCCGACCACGCATTGGTCATTTCCGTCCTAGCGGCGTGCCACCGCGCGAGCGCCTGCTGAATTTGATCCGCAGTGAGCCATCGGTTCGCATCGACCGTCGGGCTTCGAGGGTTCATCACGGCCTCCATGGGAAGCCCCGTGGGAACGTTGCTGAAATGGAACTTCGAACGGTGTTCGCGAAGGCCGACACCGACCTCCTGTAGGGTGTTCGCGACCCCATCCATTTCTGCACTTGAGCGGGCAAACGCCGCGCGTGCCTCAAGATACCTATCCGTTTCACCAGCCATGCGCTCGCCTTTCTAGCGATTGATGGCGATTAGCTACCCTGAGTCGCTGCGTTTGTGAAAGGCATAATCGCCATGACCGACTTCAACGCCCTGCTGACGCGGGTGGCTGGCCATCCTGTCGCGTCGGGTATCGCCGCTGGCTTGCCGAGCGCGATCAATGCCGGCGGCCTGACGACGGACAATCGCCTAGCCATGTTCCTTGGCCAGACCTGCCAGGAGAGCGGCGGGTTCAGCGTGTTCGAGGAAAACCTGAACTACTCGGCCGAGGCGCTGATGCGTGTCTGGCCTAGCCATTTCCCTACCACGGAGATCGCGGCTCAGTATGCCCATAAGCCGCAGGCCATTGCCAATCGGGCCTATGCGAACCGGCTTGGCAACGGCGACGAGGCGAGCGGGCATGGCTGGCTCTACAGGGGCCGATCCGCCATTCAGATCACCGGGCGCGACGCCTACGCCGAGGCTGGCGACGCGCTGGGCCTGGACCTGATCGGCGCTCCTGACCAAGCGGCTAGGCCCGACCTCGCCCTACCGATCGCGGCGTGGTGGTGGGCCTCGCACGGTCTGAACGCCGTGGCCGATACCGGCGACGACGCAGCGGTGACCAAGCGCGTGAACGGTGGCTATTTGGGCATCGCTCAGCGGAAGGCGTTCACCGCCCGCGCCCGAGCGTTCCTGGCCGCCACACCCGCGCCCGGGGCCCCGACGCCGCCCGTCCCGGTGTCCGTGGCCGCCGAACCCCTCGCGCCCGCCACAGCGCCCCTCCAGCCGCCACCGCAGGCCGTCCCGGTTGATGCGTCCGGTGATCCCCTCGATATCCCGTCCTACGCCCGCTCGCTCTGGACCGCCTACGGACACCGGGCCATGGCGGCGGCGGGTGGTATCGCCGCGACCGCTGCCGGGTTCCTGCACGACCACCCCGCCGAAGTGATCCTTCTAGGCGGCCTCGCCGTCCTGATCGCCCTGGTCGTGATCGTCTGGACCCGCGAGCGCGAGGCCAACCACCAGGCCGTTGTCGTTGCCGCGCTCAACACCCCCGCGCCGACCCAATCGCTGTTCAACATCACCCCCGCCGAGATCGCCGCCATCGCCCAAGCCGTGGCCGACGTCCGGTCTACTTAGGAGCCGACATGTCCGACCTGTTCTCCCGCATCTACGCCGGCGCGGTCGCCGACTTCCACGCCGCCGAAACCGAGGCCGAGGTTCTTTGGGCGAAACTGGAGGGCATCCCCGGCGTCAAGCCCGTGGAGGAGGGCGTCAAGTCCGCGCTGAAGCAGCAGCTCTCCAACGGTTTCGCGTTCGTCGACACCGACCTGAAGCCGCACTTCGCTGATGGCGTGTCCATGGTGGAAAGCGCCTGCGACACTGGCCTGCTGGCCTTCAGCCACGGCGCGGTGACCCCGTTCGTTCCGGCGGTGAACGCGGGCATCACACTGTTCTTCAACCAGCTCCGCGCGGTGATCGACCATGCCGAGGCTGACGCCAAGGTGAAGTTCAACCTGCCGACGCCGACAAGTTCCGCGGCGCCCACGGTGGCCGGTGTCGAGGGTGCGGTCGGTGACGCCGCTGCGGCCGCGCTGACGGGCGCCTGACCATGCCCCACTGGCTCGGCGTCGCCCTTGAGTACGGAGCCATCGCGGTTGTCGCGGTGGTGATCCTGCTGTTTGTCGGCGGCGCCGCGCTGGTGTTCGGCTTCATGACCTGGAGCGATGAACGGTGATCGGCAAAGGCCTTGGGTTCCTGGTGACGCTGGTTTCCGTGTTCTGGCTGGCCATCGCTGGCGGCTGGGCGGTGTGGAAATACGAGCGCCTCCCGCCCGGCTGGCCGAACTACCGCGTCGGCTTCCTGATCTTCCACGCCACCATCCACGCACCAGGAGCGGGGTCAGTCACGGCCCTCACTGGCCAGCTCGCCAGCCTTCGCGCCCAGGAAGCCGCCGCGGCCCGTCACGCCGCATCCGTGGCCGCTGCACAGGCCGCCATCACCGCAGCCGCCAGCGCCCACCAGGCCGCCGTCCAGACCCAGATCCAATGGCGGACCCGAACCCTCATCCAACAGGTGCCATATGCAGTGCCTCCGAGTGCTGATCCTCTGCTGTCTAACGGCTGGGTGCGCGTCCATGACGCCGCCCTCGGCTCCGCTGATCTGTCCGAAACTGCCCCCGCCTCCGCCGTCGCTGATGCAGCCGCCAGCGAGTTTAAGTCCTCTGCGGCCCTCGTC
>JAYUBD010000585.1:0-11325 GCA_043740995.1 Caulobacteraceae bacterium
CAGCAGGCCCAACCTCCCCGCGCCGTGCGCGAGGCCCTGCGCGCGGCGGGACTGGGGTTGGAGTTCATGTCCACCCAAAATGCGGCCCAGACCTATAGCGTGCTGATCTCGGAAGGTCGCCGATTCGCGGTTGCACTGGTCGCCGTTTGAACTCTTGAGGCGGCTATCAGCCGGTGCGCCTTGTCGGTGCGCCTTTGCCAAGGCGCAAAATAGGCGCTAGTCTGCCCGTCCTTGAACGCTCGCCTTACGGGGGATTCGCAATGGCCGGTCTGCTCTCCAATTTACTCTCCAATTTACGCAACACCCTACTGCTGAGCGGCCTGCTCGCGCTCATCATGATCTTCGCCTTCTCGCACAGCCCGCACGGCGTGGATGCGAGCTTCTGGCAGGCGGTGTTCCGCTGGATGCACGTGGTGTTCGGCGTGTTGTGGATCGGCCTTCTCTATTATTTTAACTTCGTGCAGATTCGGAAAATGCCGGATATCCCGGCTGAGCTGAAACCGGCGATCTCGAAATATATCGCGCCGGAAGCGCTGTTCTGGTTCCGGTGGTCGGCGTTGATGACCGTGCTCGCCGGCCTGGGGATCGCTATCCTCAGGGGTCACGCCTACGCGGCCAAGGTTTTTACCTTCGGGTTTGCGGGGGGCTACGATTCGAGTGACCGAGGCTTTACGCTCATGGGCGTGGGGGTTTGGCTGGCGATCATCATGTTCCTCAACGTCTGGGGCGTCATCTGGCCCAACCAAAAGATCGCGCTCGGCATCAAGCCGGCTGAAGCGGACGCCAAGGCCAAGGCCGCGCGACTGGCCATGTTGGCATCACGCATCAATGTCTTGCTGTCCCTGCCGATGCTGACGGCCATGGCCATGTACCAAACCCTCTACGGTTAGTACGGTGGCGGCGGCGTTCGCGCTTGATCAGGCGGTTCGCCGCGCCGACCCGGATCGCTGGCTGGCCAGTCGGTTGATCGTCAACCAGGCGCGGCGGCAGGCGGTTATCGCCCTCTATGCCTATGAATATGAATTATGCCGGGCCGTTCAGGTTACCTCCAACGCGTTGCTCGCGGAGATCAGGCTGACCTGGTGGCGCGAGGCTCTGGACGAGATCTTCGCGGGCGTGGTCGTGCGCAAGCATCCGGCAGCCCAGGCGCTGGCGGATTGCGTGGCCGGACATGGGCTTGAGCGGGCATCATTGGAGGCGATGATCGACGCGCGTATCGATGCGCTGGACCCGACCTTGGTGGATCAACCTGAATCGCTCGCCTGGGCCCGCGGGGTTGGCGGGTCGGTGGCCGTGTTAGCCGCGCAGATGCTTGATCCCGCAGCGTCGCCGATGATTGCCGCGACGGCGGGAACGGTGTGGGAACTATTCCGACAAAACAACCCGGAGGCGCGCGGGTTGCGTGTGACGGTCGATCAACAACTGAAAACCGCAGCGGCGGCGGGGGAAGCGTTCAGCCCTGAAGCCTTTCCCGCGATCGCCCATGTCGCCCTCGTTCGTCCGGGTCCGCAATCACCGATCGGCAAACGACTGCGTTTGGTGTGGGCGATGGCGCGCGGCCGCCTGTAACGGATTAAGCGACGTCCACCGCTGGCAGCGTTTCCGACCCGCCAGTGGGGATATCGCCGGTCCTTATCCAGGCCTCCAGAGCGTCCAGCGCTCTCACGCTCATCGCTCGCTTGCGGGCGCGCCCGCGATCACCGCGCGCGAAGGGGCGGCCGTCGGCGCTTCGTCTGGGCGCTTCCATCGGCGGCAGCAGCCCGTAATTGATGTTCATCGGCTGAAACGAGCGGGGGCCGCCTTCAAGGTGGCCGCCGGTGATGTGGCCAATCAAGGCGCCGAGGGCCGTAGTGGCCGGTGGAAGGCTTAACTCCCGGCCAAAATGCTCGGCGGCGGCGAGACGCCCGGCCAGCAGGCCGATCGCGGCGCTCTCCACATAGCCCTCGACGCCGGTAATTTGACCGGCGAAGCGCAGGCGCTGATCGGCTTTCAGGCGCAGGCGCCCATCGAGCACGGCGGGACTGTTGATGAAGGTGTTGCGATGCAGACCGCCCAGTCTTGCAAACACGGCCTTCTCCAGTCCGGGGATCAGGCGGAAGACCTCTGTCTGCGCTGTATGTTTCAGCTTGGTCTGGAATCCGACCATGTTCCAAAGGGTTCCCAGGGCATTGTCCTGGCGAAGCTGCACTACGGCATAGGGCTTTTCGTCCGGTCGATGAAGATTGGTCAGCCCGACCGGTTTCATCGGGCCATGACGAGGCGTTTCCCGGCCGCGTTCAGCCATTACCTCCATGGGCAGGCAGCCGTCAAAATACGGAACATTCTCCCAGTCCTTGAACTCGGTCTTTGGACCGGCGAGCAGAGCGTCGATAAAGGCTTCGTATTGATCGCGATCCAACGGGCAGTTGATATAGGCGGTGGCGCCGTCTCCCGTGGGCCCTTCTTTATCGTAGCGAGACTGTTTCCAGGCGACGCTCATATCAATGCTGTCCAGGTGAACAATCGGCGCGATGGCGTCGAAAAACGACAACTGGTCCTCAGCCGTCAGTCGCTGGATATGGGCGGCCAGGTCGCCGGAGGTGAGGGGGCCGGTGGCGATGATGACGTTTGACCAATCGTCTGGCGGCGCGACGACCTCGCCGCGCGCCACGGTGATCAGCGGGGCGCCGGCGATCCGCTCGGTCACGGCTTTTGCGAAGCCGACGCGGTCCACGGCGAGCGCGCCGCCGGCGGGCGTTTGGCACGCGTCGCCGCAGGCCATGATCAAGGACCCCATGCGGCGCAGTTCCGCATGCAGCAGACCGACGGCGTTATATTCCCAGTCGTCGGAGCGAAACGAATTCGAACAGACCAGTTCCGCAAGCCAGTCGGTCTGATGGGCGGCGGTGGCCACGATCGGGCGCATCTCGTGGAGGACAACCGGGGCTCCGACGGCCGCAGCCTGCCAGGCGGCCTCGCAGCCGGCCAATCCGCCGCCGATGATATGAATGGGCTTCTCTGTCATGCGACAAGGTCATACGCCGAGCGCCGTGACCGAGAAAGGCTAGGCTTTTCGCGTCAGTGTGCGATGACCGACTCGTCGTGCCTTCAACGCCTTGGCTTCGACCCGCGCATGGGGCAAGAGCGGGTGACCAAGGGGTCGTTGGGACCTAGGCAAAGGGCAGCTTGTTCTGGACACGATTGGGCATGCGACGTCAGACTTCAGCCTTTGCGGCTGCCGGGCGGCCGTGGTTTCCGTGCCGATGGTTTGGAGGCGCGCGCCGCTGGCCCTCATCATCACCGTCTTGGCTGTAGCGGCGGCGTTCGGCTTGGCGGATCGTCCGCATCAGGCTGTCGCGCGAATCGCAGCGGTCGCCGCCGCGATCGCGGGCGCCATGGCCGTGCAAGCCAGGCTGTATTCGCCGGTCGATCAGCCGACCGGCGCCGCAGGGCGTGCCGAGCTCAGGCTGCTCGGTGTTTGGCTGTTAACCTTGCTCTTTGCATTCATCCTGGCCCTGCTGTTTTTCGTGGTGATCCTCTCGATTGGGTATGCCGTCGCTTCCGCCGGACCAGGCTTCAACCCATCAAAGGTATCGACCTGGGCGCCCGCGTTAGACGCGCGGGGACGCGCCGTGTTGGGGGGAGTCTTCGCGATCGGCGCGCTCGGCATGGGCTGGACAATGGCGCGGGTCAGCCTGGCGCCGCCCGCGAGCCTGGTGCGGGGCAAGACTCTGATGCTGAGCAGCTGGCCCCTCACCTATCGGTCAGGTTGGCCCATTCTGGCGGCGGGGCTGCTGCTCGCCACGCCGCCCGTTATCTTGCTGTACCTCCTGGCCACTGCCCGCGACGGGCAGGGGTTAGGCTTGCGGTGGATCGTCGATCTTGCGCGCGGCGCGGTAATCGGCGGACTGTGGCTTCCGCTGCACATCGGTCTGGTGGACCGTTGGCATGGCCGTGCGCTCGAACAGTTCACGCGTGATTCGACATGACCCGGCTTTCCCCCGCCGCCGCCGCCTTCGAGGGCCTAAGGGTCATGCGTCGTGAACCCAAGGCCTCGCTGGCCTGGATGGTGTTGTGGCTGATGGCGCTGGCGGTCTCCGCTGTGGTGATCGCCCTAGGGGAGCCGGTTGTGGTCTCGAGCCGGGCGGCGGCCCGTTCCTTGCACCAGATTAGTCGGCAGTTCGGTTCCTATGGGTTTATTTTGGTCAGCCTGTTCCTGGTGGTCTGGGCGATGACGACCGTCGCCACATTCCGCGCCGTGCTCGCGCCGGGACAGCGCCGCGCCTTCTATCTGCGCCTAGGCGCCGACGAGGTTCGCCTGGGCGTGATGACCGTCAGCGCGGTCGGCGTTCTGCTTGTCATCGGCGGCGTACCCGCCTTGCTGCTGATCGCGCTGGCCGGCCCGATCATGCGCGCGGCGCCGGAATTGGCGCGGCAAATCGCCAGCCTTGGGACGGTGATCACCGTAGGCCTGGACGTCTGGCTGGGCGTGCGACTGTCCCTGATCGCCGTGGAGACCTTTGACGAGCGTCGGTTCCACCTTTCGGCCTATTGGCCTTTGGCGCGCGGCCGGTTCTGGTACCTGACGGCGAGCTACGGGATTTGTTTTCTGATCCTTTTCGCCCTGCTGATCCTGTTCGGCCTGGCAGGCCTGGCGCTCGGCGCCGCACAGGCGGCAATCGGCCTACCGTATGGCGACGACCTTCTGCGCCGCGCGACGCTCCTGGGACTCGCCGGCCTGCTGGCGCTGCTGACCGCCGGTTTTCTGGTGGTGTCGACGACGCTGTTCTGCGCCTGCCAGGCCTATGCCTATCGGGAGATCGTCAAATCTCTCCCACAGGACAGCCAGGCGCCGCTTCGCTGATCATGCGTCGGGCTCAGGCCGAGGCGCTGGGACGGCTGGAAACCCGGTTGTGCCAGGCGATCAGGTGGGTCCGTTCAGGGTCCAGCGGAAGGCCGATCCAGGTGGCGAAATCGACGGTAGACAGGGCGCAGATATCGGCCATCGAGTATTGCGCGCCGGCGATGAACGGGCCGCCGGAGGCCAGTTCGCCGTCCAGCCAGCGCTGTGCATTGCTGTAGGCCACGACGTTCGACTGGCCAAAATCCTTGTACTGGGTCAGCAGGGCCGCCGTGCGTGGATGGGCGTGGCGCCAGTAATTTCCCACGGGCGTCATCAGCTGGAACTCGATGCGTCGCACCCACATATCAACCAGGGCTTTCTCCAACGCGGTCTTGCCAAACAGTGAAGGCTCGGGTTGAACCTCTTCGAAATATCGGCAAATGGCGACGGTTTCAGAGATGGTCGCGCCGTCATCGAGTTCCAGCGTGGGGGTCTGGCCGAGCGAGTTGCGCTTCAGGTGCTCCGGCGACTTGTGCTCGCGTTCCATCAGATTGACCGGCGTCTCCGGCAGGTCGATGCCCTTTTCAGCCAGGAATATCCGCACGCGGCGGGGATTGGGGGCGGGCATGGGCGTGCCATAGAGCTTCATCGTGGGTTCCTCCTAAAGGTTGAGTGCTTCATCGGGTCTAACCGTTGTCTTGACCAGAGATTTCACGCGGATCGAGGTCCAGCTCGGCTTGAAGATGGCGAAGCGTCGCCGCCTCGAACGCCGCCGGCCACGCCGCGCCAAAGTCCCGCGCCGCCGCGCGGGCCAGAGGCAGAAACAGCCGAGCAATTCCGGTGTTGGCGGCGATCAGGCTGGCGACATCGGCGCCGGGTCCGATCAGGGCCTCCAGAGCGACCCGCTGTGCATCTGTCAGCCGCTCGTTCAAACGCTTGACCCCCCCCTGTTCCGGGGCCCCGGAACCGTTCAGCTCGAGCATCAGGTCGATGGTGAGTTGCCGCAGCAGTCTAAAGCCCTCCTGGCCCATCAGCCATTCGTGACGGCCCACCGCCACGCTCAGCAGGCCAAGTACGCGCAGGAACTCGCTGAAAAGGTCGGGCAGGCGGCCCGCTCGTCCGTCAAGCCAAGCGGTCGAAGCGGGCTTCGGCCTTGGCCTTGGGGTGTCTCCGGGAATCAGGGGCAGGATTGCCGCCGGGTCCCGCGACCGGAATTCCTGGGGCGTCAGGAACAACAGATCATAGCGGCGCCAGTCGGGCGTCACCGCCGTTACCACCCGACTGAACAGAACCTTGAGAAAGACCGTCTCGCCCACCGGATTGCGCACGCCGCCATATTCGGCGACGCTCGGCTCCAGATCTTCGGCGTCGACGACGACGAGGATATCAACATCGCTCCAGGCGTCCGCCTTGCCACGCCCGAAACTGCCGCTCAGCCAGGCGGAATGCACGCGGGCGTCGCCGGCCAGCACCGACCGCAGAGCCTCGATCAACTCGGCCTGGGCGGGCGTTCCTACGGTCAAGCCCGTACCGCGGCTTTGGTCCGCTTGACCGGCTTGGCCGGCGCGGCGCGCGCGCCGTGCGCGGCCAGCACCCCGGCCAGATAGCGACCGGTCCAACTGGTCTTGCAGGCCGCCACGGTTTCGGGCGAGCCAACCGCGACGATTTCGCCGCCGCCGTCGCCGCCTTCCGGACCGAAGTCGATCATCCAGTCCGCCGTTTTGACCACGTCGAGATTGTGCTCGATCACCACGACCGTATTGCCGTGATCGACCAGTTCGTGCAGCACTTCCAACAGCTTGCGCACATCCTCGAAATGCAGGCCGGTGGTCGGTTCGTCCAGAATATAGAGCGTGCGGCCGGTGGCGCGGCGCGACAATTCCTTCGACAGCTTTACTCGCTGCGCCTCGCCGCCGGACAGGGTGGTCGCCTGTTGGCCGACCTTGATATAGCCCAGGCCGACCCGTTTCAGCGTCTCCATCTTGTCGCGGATCGGCGGCACCGCCTTGAACATGTCGGCGGCCTCCAGCACCGTCATGTCCAGCACGTCGGCTATGCTCTTGCCGCGGAACAGGATTTCCAAGGTCTCGCGGTTGTAGCGTTTGCCGCGGCAGACATCGCAGGTGACATAGACGTCCGGCAGGAAGTGCATCTCGATCTTGATCAGGCCATCGCCCTGGCAGGCTTCGCACCGGCCCCCCTTGACGTTAAAGCTGAAGCGCCCGGGTCCGTAACCGCGCGACTTGGCTTCGGGCAGGCCAGCGAACCAGTCGCGGATCGAGGTGAAGGCGCCGGTATAGGTGGCGGGGTTGGAGCGCGGCGTGCGGCCGATCGGGCTCTGATCGATATCGATGACCTTGTCGAAATTCTCCAGGCCCTCGATGCGTTCGTGCGGCGCGGGCGCGTCGGAGGCATTGTTCAGGCGCCGGGCGGCCGCCTTGTACAGCGTCTCAATGGTGAAGGTGGACTTGCCGCCACCAGAGACGCCGGTGATGCAGGTGAAGGTCCCGACGGGAATTTCCGCCGTGACGCTCTTGAGATTATTGCCCGTCGCGCCGCTGACCCGCACCATCCGTTTGGTGGAGAACGGCCGCCGTTTGGCGGGCACGGCGATTTCCCGGGCGCCGGTCAGATATTGCCCCGTCAGGCTGTGGACATTGGCCATGATGTCGGCGGGCTTGCCCTCGGCCACGATCTCGCCGCCGTGCACGCCGGCCGCCGGACCCATGTCGATGACATAGTCGGCGGCGAGAATCGCCTCTTCGTCGTGCTCCACCACCAGCACGGAATTGCCGAGGTCGCGCAGACCTTTGAGGCTGACCAGCAATCGCGCATTGTCGCGCTGATGCAGGCCGATGGAGGGTTCGTCGAGCACATAGAGCACACCGGTCAGGCCCGAGCCGATCTGGCTGGCCAGCCGGATCCTCTGGCTCTCGCCGCCGGACAGGGTGCCAGAGCCTCGTGACAGGTTAAGGTAGTCCAGGCCGACATCGACCAGAAACCGCAGGCGATCATTGATCTCCTTCAGGATCCGCCGGGCGATCTCCATCTGTTTGTCGGTAAGCTCGGCCTCGAGGCCGCTGAACCATTCCCGCGCCGGCCGGATCGCCATTTGCGAGACCTCGGCGATGGTCCGGGCGCCGACCTTGACCGCCAGGGCCTCCGGCTTCAGGCGCGCGCCGTTGCAGGTTTCACACGGCGATTCCGACTGGTAGCGGCCCAGCTCCTCGCGCACCCAGCTGGAATCCGTCTCGCGCCAGCGCCGCTCCAGATTGGGCAGCACCCCTTCGAAGGTCTTGTTGACCTCGTATTTGCGGGCATTGTCATCATAGACGAACTTGATTTTCACACCTTTGGAGCCTTGCAGCACGACATGCCTGGCCGCGTCCGACAGGCTGTGCCAAGGCGCATCCATTGAGAACCCAAAGTGACGGGCCAGAGCCTGCAGGGTCTGGGTGTAGAGCGGGGAGGGACCCTTGGACCAGGGCGAAATCGCCCCTTTGTGCAGGGTGCGGTCCTTGTCCGGCACGACGAGATCCGGATCGAAACCCAGCTTGAGGCCCAGCCCGTCGCAGGCGGGACAGGCCCCGGCCGGGTTGTTGAACGAAAACAGCCGAGGCTCAATTTCCGCGATGGAGAATCCCGAGACGGGGCAGGCGAATTTCTCGGAAAAGATCATCCGCCGGGGCTCTTCGCCCGCCGCGACATCGGCCCATTCCGCCACCGCAATGCCGTCCGCCAGGCGCAGCGCGGCCTCGAGACTGTCGGCATAGCGGGTTTCAAGGCCGGCCTTGGTGACCAGCCGGTCGACGACGACATCAATGTCGTGTTTGAAGGTTTTTTCGAGCGTCGGCGCGTCTTCGATCGGATAATAGACACCGTCGATCTTGAGACGCTGATAGCCGGCCTTTTGCCACTCGGCGATCTCCTTGCGGTGTTCCCCCTTGCGATCCCGCACGACGGGCGCCAGCAGATAGACCCGCTCGCCATCGGGCAGGGCGATGAGCTTGTCGACCATCTGGCTGACCGTCTGGCTGACGATCGGCAGGCCGGTCGCCGGAGAGTAGGGGATGCCCACCCTGGCCCAAAGCAGGCGCATATAGTCGTGGATTTCGGTGACCGTGCCAACGGTCGAGCGCGGATTACGGCTGGTGGTCTTCTGCTCGATGGATATGGCCGGCGACAGTCCCTCGATTAGGTCGACATCCGGCTTGCTCATCAATTCCAGGAACTGCCGCGCATAGGCCGACAGGCTTTCCACATAGCGTCGCTGGCCCTCGGCATAAATGGTGTCGAAGGCGAGGCTGCTCTTGCCCGAGCCGGACAGGCCGGTCAGCACCACCAGCTCGCCGCGCGGAATATCCACGCTGACATTTTTGAGATTGTGTTCGCGGGCGCCGCGCACGCGGATGAAGCGGGATTGTTCGTACATGGTGTCCGCAGGAAAAGACCCTCACGGCGCGCGGGTCAAGCCATCCCATTTGGTAGCGCGAGTCTTCAATACATCAAGAACAAAATAAGAACAATAGATTGCCTACGTTCCGAGCGCGTCGCTGTCCCCGATCCGCCCTTGGCGCACGCCGCAGGTGTGGCAGATTCGGCTCTGGCCCTTGGTCACCACGGCCAGATCCCCGCAGGCGGGACAGACCTCGGCCCCGGCGGCGGCGCCGCCGCCGGTCGATCGCTTCGGCGTCGGCAGGAACACCAGATTGTCCGGCGTCACGCCCCGCGAAAAGCCTTTGGAAATGAACCGCGCTGCCGGTTGCGGACCCTCCGCCGTGCCGCGCCCGAGCCCGTCGGCGTTGAATTCCTCTGGATCCAGGTTCGATAGGTCGCCGCGCTCTAGATATGAGACGCCGAGTTCGCGGAACACATAGTCCAGAATGGAGGTCGCCGAGCGGATCGAGTCGTTGCCGGTGACCGGTCCGGCCGGTTCGAAGCGGGTATAGACAAACGCCTCGACGAACTCATCGAGCGGCACGCCATATTGCAGACCGATGGAGATCGCGATCGCGAAATTGTTCATCAATGAGCGGAAGGCGGCCCCTTCCTTGTGCATGTCGATGAAGATCTCGCCCAGGGCGCCGTCGTCATATTCGCCGGTGTGCAGATAGACTTTGTGTCCGCCGACCGTGGACTTCTGGATGTAGCCCTTGCGCCGGTCAGGCAGTTTGCGGCGATTGGGGCCGACCTCGACCACACGCTCAACCACCCGCTCGACGATGCGCTCGCGCGGCGGTTCAATTCTGGCTTCGGGTCGTCGCGCTTCAGGGCGCGCCGCGGCGTCGGGAATGGTGATCGCGAAGCCTTCGGGCGCGGCGCGGCGTTTCAATCTCAACGCCCTTACACCCGATGCGGCGGCCTGGCCCTGCAGCCGCGTCGCTTCGCTCGGCGCGGTCACGAAATCAAGGGCAATTGCCGCGATCAGCGGCGCGCAGGTCCGCGCCTCGACGGCGGCGATCATCGCCAGCCGGGCATCGAGCCCGATGTCCGCCCGGGCGGCGAAAACCGCGCTGGGCAGCGTCCCGTTCCCCATGGCGTAGACCTCCGCGCTCGCGATTTCCTGCGCGCTGAACCCGGCCAAAGCGAGGGTATCGAAGCTGGGCGATGTGGAGACGTCGTCGCCGCCACCCAGCACGTCGCGGACAAAATCGACGCCGATCACCGCCGGGTCAAAGGCCGCCCGCAGGTCGCCGGCGCCGGGCAGGGCGCGTTCGACCGCCTCGATCTCGATTTGCGTGAAGCCCTCGGCGCCCAGCGCCACATGGTCGATGCTGGGCGAGCCCGCCAAGGTCCGATGGCCGAGCGCCTGGGTTTGTGCCGCATCCCGATCAATCCCCAGCCGCTCCAGGCCGGCCAGGGCCGCGGCGTGGAGAACCGGAACGGCGATGCCATCCGCCGTCTCGCTGTAGGCGACGCAGCCCCGCCACGGCGCGGCGTCCAGGCTGAGACAACCGAGCCTTAGACTCATTTCGGCGTCGCCGATCGGCCCGCTGACCTGGGCGTTGCGCGGGGCGTCGCGGGCCCCGGCCGGGAAGGCGCCCAGCCGCTCCGCCATGTCGCGGGACGCCGCCCGGGCGGCGTCGGTGACAAGGCCCTGCAATGTGACGGCCCGGTCGCGCCCGTCTTGCGATCCATAGGCCAGACCTTCCGACACCAGGCGTTCGGCGACGCCGGCGAGACCGAGCGACAGCGGCCGATAGTCCCGCCGACGATGCGCCGCTTCCGCCGTCGCGCAGAAACCGGCGGAGGCCTCAATGTCCAGCGCCACCGTCACCAGACGCGCGGCGGCGGCGAGGTCGTCTTCATCGACCAGGCGCCAGGCGTCGAGGGCGGCGCGCGGCGCGATCCGCGCCAGGTTCAGGGCCAGCGCATCCCCGGCCGACAGGGCCAGGGTGAGATCGCCGCCCCGCCAACCGATCCGCGCGGCGCGCGCCGCCGCTTCGGCGCCCGAGATCAGCGCCTCGCGCCCGGCGATGGCGATCACCGGCCCGCCCTGGGTG
>JAYUBD010000586.1:0-11325 GCA_043740995.1 Caulobacteraceae bacterium
AACCGTAGCGACCCCTGGCCGGTGCGGGCAAGGGAAAGGTCCGTGGCGCCAGACGCGGCGCGCGTGCTCTACGCCTCCAGTTCGATGTCCCAGTATAGGTCGCCAGCTGAGGCGATGAGTTAAATTATGTTATTGATTTATAAAGACGAATATTTGTCCCTCTGGCCAAGTAGACGCGCCGGTCATCACTTGGTCATCACGGTGCTGTCGTAAAAAAGGTGAACGCGAGATGATAGGCAAGTCCCGCGACCACAGCCGCGGCGGCGACCACGAGCGCAATCAGCACCATCCCCACAAAGTAGGCGAAACCTCGGCTGGCGTTTCGCCACATCAGGCTTCCCATGACTGCCTCCACGGCGCGTCCCAAGCCCCCGTTCCATCCGGCCAGAATTGGCGGGCGAAGGGACATCCGGAGGAAGGCCAAATCCACCGCACCTGCGAAGATCGCGGCAGCGGCCAGGGACTGGATTGGATAATCTGTCAGGAAGGTTACGCCTGCGATGAAAGGCTTGGCGGATTCCGGCACCGGCGTCTGAGCGCGAAGGCCGGACACGATCAAGCCAAGGCAGGTCACGACGAAGGCGAAAACGAACAAGAGCGACTGCCGACGCTGGCCGTCCTTTTGTTCGCGCACCTTTAGACTCGCATCGATTGAGGAGCGGAGGGCTGCGAAATCATAGGAAAAGGCTAAGGGTGATCGAACCGGCGGGCCGTCGAATTGAGATAGCCATCCACAAAGGTGGCGCTGAAAGGCCTCTGCGTAGGCAATAATGCCGAGCGTCTGTTTGAAGGTTTCGGCAGTATCCCGCCGGCGCTCTGAGATCGCCAACCTAACCAGGCCATATTGCGTCTCCCGGCGCCAATGTTCGTCGGATTCAAGCGACCAAAGGTATGTTGTCGTCAGCAGGTCCGAGTTCACATGATGATGGTAGTGGCGGTGGGCGAGATCTCGCACAAAGAAGAAACTCTGACGGGCGGCGGCGGCCGCGGCGCTCTGGAAACTCTCAGTCGAGGTATCGAGGGTGCCCTCCTGATGTGCGATCGTCTGCGCCGTCTTCACTGCAGCCGTCGTAAATAGATCCTTCTCATCAACCTGGACTTCGCACTGACCAGTCCTTAGGAGGCGGATCTTCAATCGGCCGAAACCGGGCAGCTTTTGGCGCTTTGCAAAGCGATCTCGTAGGTCAGCCCAGATTTCGCTGATCAGCTTTTCACCTTGAACATGCTTTTGCCGACGGTTCGCCTGGTTGCAGCTCGGTGCACGTCCCTCTCGCGCTATTCGACGCAGCGCTGTCAGGCGCTCTTTGATCGTCGATGGAAGCGCCTTTCCCTTAGAGAAAAATACGATTTCTCCCGAGAGAGCACCTTCTCTATCCGCCTCCATGTTGACGGGCGCCTTGGTAGGATCTTCAGCTTGGGACTTCAGCGCTTGAACCGGAAGGACTGCTTCTGCGACTCGTAACGACACGAGGTAGTGAACGTCAGGGACGCGGCCAAGCAGCCGCATGACGATGGCCGGCAATGGGCCATCGTGACTTGTGCGAGTGTGAGAACCAAAGAGGAACCCATCGCCATCCACGGTCGCCGTATTGTTACAAATTGTCCGATCGCCGAGGTCGGCGTCGCCAATGCGGCTGAAGGAAAGCCGACCTGTAACGGTCGGCACCCAGCCGACGAACACCTGCATGAACTAGATCAGCGAGTGTAGCTCGGGAACGATGCCCGTTCTTCCACAAGAACCTCACCGTAGATTTTGTCCCGGCGAGCCGCGAAGGCTAGACGCTCGTTGTCGCGGGGGCTCTCCAACGTCGTCGGGCTTTGGGATGCATTCCACCAAGCGCGGACCGAATCTCCACGTTCGTAAGCTTCATCGGCTGCGGACGGACCTTGCCGCACAAAATTGATGAAGACGCGAAGGCTCAGCGCCGCGATTGCCGTCGCGGCGATACCGATGACCAGTAGGCCGACGCTCAGGACGTAGTTCATATTCCTAGCCTCACGACCACTTCTTCTTTCGATTCAGATCGGTGCAAACGCACTGGCCCAGGCCCCGCTTGAAAGCGGGCGCGCGGATATACAGGAACCCAACGGCCCAGACAATACCCGGTTGCGGCACCGCGGCAAGGTCGTCATCTCGGGCCCAAGATGTTGTGAGAGGGATCTCCAGGACACAACATCTTGCGAAATGAATCAGGGATGATCGGCGACGCTTTGATTTGTGAGCATCGTCAACAACAATTTCTCTGGCAGGTATTCAGCACGTCGTCGGCGATCTACACCTCATTTCAGACCGGGGCGGAGGGAATTCTCGCGTTCAGCGGCCGACTCCACCATCTACCGGCACCAGCTTCAGCGTCACGGTGTTCGGTTGCAGGTCGAACCCCATTGCCTTGCCACCACTGGCCCTTCCTCTCCACCCAGGCGACCGGAGGCTGAGGCCCGACCATCTTGTATCCGTCCTTCGTCGCGATGAGCTGGAAGCCCCACTGCTGAGGGACCTGAACACTGCACGGAGCGACGCACTGGAACGGCTTGGCGCCCTGCTTCGCCGGCAGGACCAGCACCGTCGCCCCCTCCGGGTCAGTGTGCAGCATCAACTCTGCCTTGCTCGGAGCAATCTTTGCCGGCGGGAGTATCCATCAGATGTCGCGGGCGCCAGCCCGCGGCCCATCGACGTGGCCGCTAGGCATGAGCGGGCGAAGACAAAGAGAAGGAAGAAAGTTGGGGTTTGCCCCATCCTGCCGCACTTAACTTCCGGAAGCGTGTGACCCTCCTACGGGAGTGCGGGGAAGCGACGCTGGAATGCCGCATGCACAGCCTTGGCGTAGGCAGGCCGACGATGGCGCGCTGCCGGCCCGACACCCATGCAAACATGGCGCGGACCCTTATGGCCTGTCTGACTCCCCTTTTCGGGTAAGCCGTCAATATGTCCTGCGGCGGCACCCGATCGTCCAGTGGGCGGATTCGCCGACGGTGCGGAGTGCGATTCCCAAGGCACCGTGATGACCAGGTAGTGACCGCGACACGCACCAGCGCGGCGAGTCTGCGGCTCTCCCTCGGAGAACTGACCGCCGAGGGCGGATTCGGATGACCTCCTTTAGGACATCGAGGCGAACCGCGCCGGTTGGCCCTTCAGTCTTGGCTACTGATGCGCGGCGCGGCAGATTGGGGCATGCCCTCGCCGGTCCAATCCTTCCGTCTCCCGCCGGCTCTCGCCGACCGCCTCGATGCATGGGCAGCGGAGCGCGGGATCGAGAGCCGAGGCGGCGCCATTCTGCACCTGATTGCCCGCGGACTGGACGCAGCCGATCCTCCCGCCTCACCGCCCGCCCCGACCGGCAGGCGAGGCCTCGCCACCGGCATATGGAGGTAGCGCCAAGCCGGGCGCCTCCCCGTGCGGACGTGGCGTTGGACCTGCTCGCAGCGCAACGCCACACCCAGCACCGGAGGGTTGCCTGGAGACCACCCCCCTGGGCCGCTGGAGGCCGGAATCGAGGGTGGTTTTCTGATCCCCTGCCCAAAAGGCTTTCGGGAGGTCACAACTGGGGCGTCCCCGCGGCGGTCCGCGGCTTTGATCATGACCTTTGGGCGATCCAGGGAGCTTCATTGTGGGCGGCTCGCCCAACAGTCGGGGATGGAAAGACGAGTCCTAGGAGCCCAGGTGAACCACACCAATGGATAAGCCGGGCGCCAACCACTTTACGAATGAATAGCCGTTATGATGGGCCAACCATCCCAGGATCGATGGAAGCCAAAAGACAATGCGCAGGGCAGTGGAAAACCACGCCAACGGTTGCACCCACGCAGCGAGGTAAATTTGCGACATGAGCGGCAGAGCTTGCGCAGCCGATGCGGCGCCCCAGTCATAACTGGCGTAGGTGATGAACCCCAGGGCGATACCTATGCCCAAGTAGGCCTTCCCGACTGCCACTAAGAATCTGCGCATCGCGCTGTCCCCGCGTCGCCCGGCTGGAAGCCGGAGAGTTCCCCGCCCTCGTAGGGCGCATGTCCGCCCGCAGAAATAACCCGATCTGGGATAAACCAGATTGGGTTGTAGCGGAAGCGACCCAATGGCTCGCTCCCTCAGCAACGATGCTTACAAGTCCTTCATCGCGGGGCTCATTGGTGCGCGTAGGTCGTCCGGCTTGAGCCAGGTCGAGTTGGCGAGCCGACTGGAGACGCCACAGTCCTACATCTCGAAGGTTGAACGCTGCGAGCGGCGCCTGGACGTGATGGAATTCTGCGGCATCGCGCGCGCCCTCGGCGCGGAGCCGGGGCTGCTCCTCGATGGGATACTTCAGGGCATGTCCCCAACGCCATGAGGTAGGCGGACGCCGGGCCAAAGAGCCGCCGCGTCGCATGGACTGCCTTTCCCGTCGTAGGAATGGGTGACCCTGGTGGCTTGAGACCCAGCCCTAGGGGTAGAGCCCGCGGCTCAGAGCCTGAACAGCTCCGCCCCGTCGTCCGCCATGGTGCGCACCAGCAGACTGCGGTCGAGGTATTGGTTGCGCCGTTCGCAGCTCGTTTCGGAGATCAGCAGGCAACTGTGACAGGCGGCGCCGTGGGTCGCCCGATCGCCGCTGCGGTTGTCGGGTTCGTGGTCAGCGCAGACGGGGTCATTGGAGCAGATGGAGAGGCGCTCCAGTGCGTTTTTCAGCAGGGCTGGGAAGCGCGGCGCCGCCGCGACCAGGCCGCCGAGCGTGCCCTGCGCGCCAGGCGTGGCCGTGTAGATCAGGATCCCGCATCCATCATAGGCTCCGGCCGTCCGGCGGCTCGGCAGCGCATAAATCCGCTCCTTAAGAGAGCTGGCCGGATAGCCGCAGTCCAATGCGATCTCGCTCATCAACGCGTGCGAGAGGCTGTGGAGCAGAATGTAGGGCGTGCCCGGATAATTCGGTGGCGAGCTGGTGAAGCGCTTCTGCCAGTGCGCATGCCCGGCCAACAGCTTGGCCTCACGCCCACCGACGGCGGCGGTGGCGAGCCACGCAGCGATGCGGGCGGGGTCGAAGTGGATGAACAGGCCCTCGCCAAATTGTTCGATCGCCGGAAGCCAATCGGCGCCCTGGCTGATCGGCGCGCCGCGCACTGCGAGTTGGATGTCCTCGAAATCACCTTCGGTGCTGGTAGGCGCGGCCTCGAAGCGGGTGAATCCGTATAGGCACGAAACCTCCCGCAGGCGGTGCACCGCAACGAGGTTCAGGATCGGCGAGAGATCGATGTCGGTGACGCCAGCGCGCCAGCGGTCGGGCGAAAGCGTCTCAGCATAGAGCTTGGCGTCGGGGCGGTTGTAGCCGATCTGCGGGCGCCCGCTCGCGAAGACCGCGAACTCCGCGTGCTGTGGCGGCTTGCCGAGATCGACCTGCGCGTTCTCCTTCAAAGCCATCAACCGATCAAAGATGTCCTGGTCGTCGTAGCCGCCCAGCGTCGCCTTGATCTTGGCGTTGAACCGTTTGGCAAGCGCCACGTCCTCGACGCTCGCGACATCCGCCATCTCCCCCGCGACATCGCCGACCAGCCGCGAAAGCTCGTCCTCCTCCGCCGGCAGCGAGATCACCGTGTAGACCTGCGGGAAGTAGGTGTTCGTAGCCGTCCGGGTCAGGAGCTTCAGGCTCTTCTCGCAGCCCGCGGGGTCCCGGTCCTGGAGCCAAGGCCGCTCGCCCTTGCACTTGCCGAGGCGGCCGGGGAGGAAGAGATCTTTCAGCGAAAGCCGCCGGCCGCAGCCGCAGACGATATTGGTGTCGGACGGGTCCGCGCTGGTGCCCCTTTCCTCCATCCACATCGGCTCGGCGCAGCTCGTCACGCCATGGACGACATACCGCCAGTCGATGTCATCGAGGTGGCCGTCATCGCAGGCGCAGACGAATCGGATGGGAGAGACCTCGCTCTTCCGTCCGTCATCGAAGTGGAATCGGCGGCGCCCCTTCGGGTCCAGATCGCCCCATTTGACAAGCTGGCGGCGCCGCGACGCCTTCCCGCCTTCTCCGCCCAACTCGTCGGCCACGTCGCAGACGAACCAACGGGGGAAGACGGGGGCGTCAACGCCGCTCGATGTGCCGCGCACGCCCTCCACGACCTTTGGCGGGGTCCGGAGTGTCAGGGATACGCCCTCCGGCAACCGGTCCTGCGAGCGCAGGAGCTGCTCAAGGCGGAAGCTCAGGCGAGGCTCATTGATGGTGCTGAAGCTGTCGCCGCTCATGTCCCAGCGCTCGAGTCCGCCCACGACGACGGAGCGCGTGGGAAGATCGATCATCGCGCCGGGGCCGAAGGTCGAGACGAGCTGGCTGAGGCGCTGTTCGTTGCGGGCCATCAGAGATCGTCCGCATTGGCGATGGTGTAGCCGTTGGGGTCCTTCACCTTCATCCGGACCGCGGCCTCCACGTCGCGCATCGAGCGTCCCGCGACGAAGCGCCGGTGGGCGGCCGGCAAACCTTCCAGGTCGGCCTCCAGGGGCTGGTGTAACAGACGTTGAGGGCTCTTCTTGTGGCTGTAGGCAAAGGCGCTGCCGCCTGCGGTCCGCTCCTCAGCGGTGTCGCGCCAGTCGGTCATGATCCCATCGATCAGGGCGCCAAGCGTGGCGCGGCCTCCCGCGACGGCGGTTTCGGGCGCTCGGCTCACGATGAAGTCACGGACCGCCTTGGCGACCTCAGGATGGTTCACCAGCTCGCTGACGGCGGTGTCCGGAGTCATCGACGGATCCAGGTGCCGGGCAGCACTCACTACGACGGCCGCCAGCGCGCGATCGAGCGCGCGCGCCGCCCACGGCGTCACGCTGGTCGCTTCGACGGCGCGATAGAAGGTCCGATGGAAATGGCCGAAGTGCTCGAAGTGCATTCGGTCTCGCGGCTTGTGGAGATTGAGCACCGGCACGACGAGACCGGGCTTGTTGTGGTCGCGGCCGACCCGGCTGGTGGCCTGGATATATTCGGCCGCCGTCTTCGGCTGGCCCTGGACGACCATCAGCCCGAGGCGGGTGATGTCCAGGCCGACAGAGATCATGTTGGTGGCCAGCGCCACATCCACGGTCTCTCCGTCGCGCAAGAACGGCGTTTCGAGCCGCTGCTTTGCCAATGCGACCTTGTCCGTGGATTCGCGGGAGGTCAGCTCCATGACGGGCCCGATGGAGCGGTCCGCGAAGGGCTGGTCTTCAGGGCTGACCCGGCGGCGCCCGGTCCCGTAGCGGCCAGCACGTTCGCGAACTTCGTCTTCCACGATGCGGCGCGCCCCGCCTAGCTCGCGCAGGGCGTTGAAGTAGCAGAGCGCGGTCAGATAGGGGTCGGCAGGGCTCACTTCGTTCCCGCGAGGCGGCTCGGTGACATAGGCAGCTTGCGCTGCCGCCAGCAGGGTCGTCAGGGCGCGGAGGAACACGAGCTTCGGGCCGCGGCCTTGCGCTGCAATGCCCATGTAGAGGCGCGCCGGGTCCTGGCTTGAGGGAACTGTGCGGGCAAAGAAGCTGTCGGTGCGGTCGATCCCCGGCGGCGGAAAGATCCGCGTCGTGGACCTGTCAAAAAGCGCCTGAATCTGGTCCGTGGCGCGGCGCACGGTCGCTGTCGAAGCCACAATCTTACACCGGATGCGGCGGCCCTCCCGGTGGCGCTCCGTCAGTTGGTCGATAGCGGCCTCGTAGAGGCCTGCGACCGTGCCCAGGGGCCCGGAGATCAGGTGCAGCTCGTCCTGCACGATCAGGTCCGGCGGATCGAGCTTCCACCCATTGTCCAACGGCCGGCCTTCGCCGGGCTCCGCGGCGCCATAGAACCCCACGGCCGGGTCGAACCGATCCACATGCCCGAAGAATGCCCCGGTCTCGCCTTCCCACGGCAGGGCGGCGAACTTATCGACCGTGGCGATCAGGAAGGCCGGCAGGCGCCGATAGATCGGCTGATCGACGGTGAGAACCGGCAACGGTCTCCCGCGGGTGAACTCGCAGGATGTGTTGACGCAGCGGATCTCAAGGTTGGTCGGATTGACCACGTTCGGAACGCAGTGGAAGGAGTCCGGCGTGAACGGCGTCCCGCACCAGGGGCAGGCCTTGATCGGCGCGGGAGCCCGCTTGTCCTTGCCGTCCTTATAGCGCCGCACCCGGCCCAGGGCGGTTGTTTCGTCCGCCTTACCCTTCTTGCCCATGCGGTTCGGCGAGGCGTCGGAGCCGACCCATAGGCCGATCTCAATGGGCCAATCGCCCAGCAACCGCCGGCCGCGCGCATCGGCATATTCTGGGTCCGTCCGCATCAGCTCCAGCGCACAGATGACTCCGGCGGCGCGCGCGAGCTGGTCCAACGTCAGCAGGCGCAGAGTGTAGCGCATGATCACCGCGACGCCGGCGCCCAGCACGCCCCCGGCGCGCAGGCGGCGCAGCGCGATCGTGAAGGCCGCGATCCCCAGATAGGCTTCGGTCTTGCCGCCGCCCGTCGGGAAGAAGAGCAGATCGGCGGTCTCGCGGTCCGGGTGCCGGCTGTCCGCCAGTCCGGAGAGATTGAGCAGGATGAAGGCGAGCTGGAATGGACGCCACTCCGGGGTCCGTTGTTGCGCCGGGTCGCCGTTCGGTCCCGCATTGCGGCGGCGCGCGGCGCGCGCGACAGCCAGGTTCATGAAGGCGAAGGCGCGGCGCGCGGCCTCGCTGGAGGTTAGAACCTCGATCCCCGCGGCGATGCGCGCGCGGGCAATCTCCATCTCCTCGATAAGTGAACCGGCGGTCTCGCGACGCCGAGCGGAGAGGTCGGAGAGCCCCGTCCGCCGTTCCCCGATCCACTCACCATAAAGCGTCGGAAGCCCTTCCAGGGCGGCTTGGAGCGCGCTGGCATCGCGCCACGCCAGCTCGGCGAGCGTCTCCATGCCGAACGTGACGGCCGCTTTCAGGCCGGCCTCTTCATTCGGCGCCACCCGTTCAACCTCGGCGACCGGGAGCGGGTCGGTCCACACGCGATCGACCTTGCCGTCGCGATCCTGTTCGGGCGCCCACGCTGCGGCGGCGTTACGCCCAACGGCCCACTCGCAGACATCCCGATAGTGCAGATCGGCGATGCGCAGGTCGGGATCGTTCGAGGTGAGGCCGGAAAGGTCCCGGCGCGCCTCGAAACCGGAGGGGCAGATGAGTTCAAGGCGAGCCTGGAAGGCATAGCCGATGTCCGCATAGCGCCGGTGGGTCTTGGCATCCCTTCGATTGACGAGGAAGACGGTGAGCGCCCTGACGCGTTTCGTGCCGCCGTCTGTCGTCGGCACGTTGAACACGCGCGAGTGGGTCTCCAGGACGAGCGCCCCGCCCGGTCGCTGTTCTGACGCGCTCTCCGGAACGACGAAGGGATTCTCAGACCTACCGTCCCTTACCGGAAGGCGCAGCGTCCGGGTCTTGGCGACACGGATCCACTCCACGTCGGGCCTCTTTGGCCGGCTGGCCGCACCGTCCTCACCGGGTGGCGGATCGGGCGCCAGCAAGGCCAGCTCCATTGGCGGCTCGGTGCGGTAGTCGCCCCAGCAGACCTTCGCCTCGATCTCGATCACCGAGGGATCGAGGAGGACGGTCAGGCCGACCGACGACGGCAGGAACCGGCGCCGCGCGTTGGGCGCCTCTGGCTCTGCGTCGTCGCCGGCCGCGCCGCCAGCGCCCGCGGGATCGGGCTCCTCGACATCAAGCTCGCGCTCTTCCGGTTCGGCGTCGCCTTCGGCTTCGTCCACACCGTCGAGCGCCAGCTCGTCCTCAGCAGGCGCCAGGAAGCCGGTGAGATACCAGCGCGACGGTTGCTCATTCAGCCGCTCGGCCGCCAGGTCGGCGTCCTCGGGATGCGGCGTTGGACCCACAAGGTCGCGGCGGAAGGCGTTGACGATCCGGGCGCGGGTGTCGAGCGAAGTGGTCAAAGGAGGGGTCCCGTCAGGTCGGCGTCGTCCTGATCTTCGTCCTCATCCTCGTCAGATTCGGACGTAGGCGTCAGGCCCGCCGCTCGCTCTGCGGCGGCCCGATCTGCATTCAACGCCAAGAGCCTTGCGAGAACCTTGTCTTTCAGCTCGCTGGGCCAGTCGAGCCGCGTCTTGGGTGCTTTGCCCTGTTCAGTCTCCTGCTCAACGAAGGCCGGGGCAGCTTGCTCGGCCAAGTCGACCCAGCCATAGGCTCGCAGCACCGCCTGGTCCATTTCTGCCCGCAGGCTGCGCAGGCGATTAATGTCTGGAGCAGCTTCACGAGGATCATGAAACCGGTTGTAGATTTTGGTGAGCCCCTCACCCCGGGCGATCATCGCGTTCGCCCGATGGTCGTAATACAACTCTCCAGCTTCAAGTAATTTCTGATCACCTTCAAATCCCAGTGGAAATGGAAACGATTCAAAGCAGTCAGGAGGACTATATCTGGGCGTTTCTCCCAGCGTTGAACCCCACATCAACGCCCACAATTCATGTATGCGAGAGCTTAAGACGGAGAAATCTCTCTTTCCGCCGCGCGGCGAGATAACAACTATCATCTCATTAAAAATCATCTTGGATGGTAAAAATACAAACGCGATGTAAGTAGTAACTCTAGCAATTGCTATGATCTTATCTTTCCCAGCAATCTCTGAATACAATGCTGGGGTGTATGTGCCGTATTGCCACCAAAAATCACGGCGCCGAATTGCTACCGAATATCCCCCAAGCCTATCTCGCTGCGGCTTAACCGTATTTTCGACCAGCTTGAGCAAATCCGGCCACTGAAGAGCCTCTTCGTAAGACATCTGTCCAAAACTGATGGCATACCTACGATGAGCTTGCCGCGGATCCGTCGTAAGTTCTTTCCCGCCGATGTAAGGAAGGATTCGTTCAGAATTTCTTGGATTACGCTCAATCAGATCTTCCATTTCCCGAATGGAGCCAGCCGGCCCTGATTTTTCGTCATCCGAGAAGAGGAAGCCAAGACCATATATATCACATCCCCTAAAAGCCTTCTTTCTGTTTTCTGCCAGTCGTAATGCTTTGTGTTCAACGGATGTAGGAAGAAGAAAAGAATTTATCCCATAGACTTCTCGTTTATTTAGAACGGGAGTCACATCTATGGGCCCTTTAGTGGCGTGAATTATACTGAAGAAAACATCCGCCTCTCCAGGCCAAAGAAGATTTTGCTCCGCCCTGTATATATTCCCGCCTTGCAGCCGCAACTGCATGAGACCCGCTTCACGAGTATCGCCTTCAGCAATCGTCTTGGTTCCAACGAGACCAAAGGCGCCGCCATTTCTCAGCAGGAAGAATGAGCGCCGAAAGAAATGCGCAACAATATCGACAGCTTTTCCTGAGTGTCTGACCCGAAATGAAGTTGGGTGATATCAGTGACTTGTGATTCAGTTGGTGTTGCGAAGCATCAACGGAGTT
>JAYUBD010000587.1:0-3515 GCA_043740995.1 Caulobacteraceae bacterium
GACGGGTGAGACCCTGCTGGTCCACGGCGCCACCTCCGGGATTGGGGTCGCGGCGATCCAGATGGCCAGGGCGGCCGGCGCCCGGGTGATCGCCACGGCGCGCGGCGCGGCAAAGGCTGATCAGGCCCGCAGGATCGGGGCGGATATCGCCATCGACGCCTCGGCCGAGGACTTCGAAGCGGTGGTCAGGGCGGCCGGCGGCGCGGATGTCATACTGGATATGGTGGCCGGCCCTTATTTCCCGAAAAACCTGGAAGTGCTCAACACCGGCGGTCGGCTCGTGCACATCGCCGCCCAGGCCGGCGGCGCGGTGGAGCTGCCGATCATGAAGATCATGCAAAAGCGACTGGTCATCACCGGCTCGACCCTGCGTCCACGTTCGGCTGATGAAAAAGCCCGTCTGGCGGCGGAAATCGAACGGGTGGTTTGGCCGTGGGTCGCGACGGGCAAAATCAAGCCGGTGATCGACCGCACCTTCCCACTGTCGGAAGCCGGCGCGGCGCAGGCCTGGCTCGAATCCGGCGCCCATCTGGGTAAGGTCATGCTGACGGTGTGAGCGGCCTTCCTCTCGCGCCCATGCCTGGGAAGGGGGAGGAAGGGACTCAGAATTTCGGCATTCCTGGCATGCCGGCCAGCGGCCCGGCGATTTCCTGCATCATCTCGCTCTGTTTGGCGTCGAGCTTGCGTCGGGCGTCGGCGTGGGCGGCGATGATCAGGTCGGCCAACATTTCGCCGTCCTCGGGCGTCAGCAAGGACGCTTCGATATAGATGCGCGCCAGCGCGCCGCCGCCGCTTAAGGTCAGGCGGACCATGCCGCCGCCGGCAACACCGTCAATCTCGCTCTCGGCCAGCCGAGTCTGGGCGGCCTGCAGCTTTTCCTGCATGGCCTGAGCCTGCTTCATCAGCGATCCGAGGTCTTTCACGGGCTTTAATCCTCCAGGTCGGGTGGCGCTTCATCATCGACGACCAGTGCGACGGCCATCTGCCGCACCTCCAGGATTTCGGTCCCTGGAAAGGCGTTCAGAACAGCCTGAATGAACGGCTCGGCGAGCGCATCGGTGTGCGCCGACTCCAACGCCTTGCGGTGTTTTTCAAGCAGGGTCTCGGCGCCCCCGCCCCCTTCGCAGGCGACCAGCCAGGGTTGACCGGTCCACTCCTTCAGGCGTGCGACCAGTCGCTGCGACAGATTGGACGGCGCGCCTGGGGCCGCCTCGAACACCAGGGCGCCGGTCCGGAAGCTGATCGGTCGGACATATTTTTCAAGGTCAAGCTTCAGCCCGATATCCCGACGGTCGTCGGCCAACTGAACCACATCCTCGAACGAACGTGGTTCAGCCAGTCGCGAGGCGGGCAGGCCCAGGGCGGCGGGCGCCGCATTCAGCAGCGGCGCGCGGGCAGTGGCGCCGCCGCCGCCGGTCGGCGAAGCGCGCGGGGCGGCGGCGGGCGGGGCGCTCTCGGCGCGCAGGGCTTTGAGCGCCTCCTCCGGACCGGGCAGATCGGCGGCATAGGCCAGACGGATCAGGGTCATATCGACGGCGGCGGCGGGGTCCGGCGCGCGGCGCACCTCGTCCAGGGCCTTAAGCAACATTTGCCAAAGCCGCGCGAGACTCCCCGCCGACAAGGCGGCGCCGATCGCCGCCAGCCGCGCCGCCTGATCCTTGGGCAGGGTCAGGGCTTCGGGGCCGATGGTCTTGGCAACCGAGGCGCCGTGACAATGTTCCAGCAGGTCGAGCATCACCGTGGCCGGATCGGCCCCCACTGCATAGAGGCCCCGAAAGTCGGCGATCGCTGGCCCGGCCTCGCCGCGCGTGACTTTTTCGAAGAGTTCAATGGACTGGATGCGGTCGGCCAAGCCTAGCATGTCGCGCACGGTGGCCGCCCCGATCGATTGTCCGGCATCGGCCTGCACCATCGCCTGATCGAGCAGGGACTGGGCGTCGCGCACCGAGCCCTCGGCCGCCCGGGCGATCAGGGTCAGGGCCTCTGGCTCGATCCGCGCGCCCTCGGCCTCGGCGATGGCGGACAGGCTGGCGATGATCACGTCCGGCTCGACCCGGCGCAGATCGAACCGTTGGCAGCGCGACAGGATGGTCACCGGCACCTTGCGGATCTCGGTGGTGGCAAAGATGAACTTGGCGTGCGGCGGCGGTTCTTCCAGGGTTTTCAGCAAGGCATTGAAAGAGTTGGTGCTGAGCATGTGCACCTCGTCGATCACATAGACCTTGTAGCGGGCCTCGGCGGGGGCGTAACGCACCCCTTCCAGCAATTCGCGCATATCCTCGACCTTGGTGCGGCTGGCGGCGTCCAGCTCCAGCACGTCCAGGTGCCGACCGTCGATGATGGCGCGGCAGTGGCGCCCCTCGACGGTCAGGTCCGCGACGCTGGGGGCGTGCACGGTGTCGCTCTCATAGTTCAACGCGCGGGCGAGCAAGCGGGCGGTGGTGGTCTTGCCGACCCCGCGCACGCCGGTCAGCATGAAGGCATGGGCGATCCGGCCGGTGGCGAACGCGTTTTTCAAGGTCCTGACCATGCCCTCCTGGCCGATCAGATCATCAAAATTGCGCGGTCGGTATTTGCGGGCAAGGACCGTATAGGGCGCAGATGCCGTTTGCGTCGGCGCGGGCGCCCCGAACATGTCGTCCGTCGCCTCGTCGCGTTCGGCGACTTCGGTCTGGCGCGTGAGGTCCTGATCGGTCATCAAACTCTCTGGCGCGTGGCGACGGTGGAGACCGGCAGACGACCCGGAGCAAACTTCGTTACGGCTGCTTCCTTCCGGACCTGACCGGGTTGGCGAGGACTCCGCCCATCGCCGATCTCCACGCTCTATATCGCGTGGCGGGCCAGGAGACGCAAGATGGGGGACGCAAGCTTGGACTGTCCTCCGCCACCGCTCCGTTCGCGTTCGCCGCATTCCAATCTGTCCCGCAGGTGTTATCCAAGGCCAACCTCGACCAATGTGACCGGCGCCGCTCCGCGCGCCACAAGGATGTCCATGCCGCTTTCCGCTTTTTCCAACATTTTCGCGGGCAATCCCCTCGACCGCGCCAGCGAACGGCGCGGCGACACGGCCTGGGTCGCCGAAAAGCTGGCGCATCCCGACTCATTGGCCGTCGCGCTCTGGAACGGCAAGCCGCTGGTCGAGACGGCCAAGACCGGCGGCGTGCAGATTGCCTATTTCCCCTCGGCCATGGCGGCGGCGATCGCCGGGGGGCCGGAGCGTCTGCTGTTTCTGGGCCTGTGGGACCAGATCGCCGTGTTCGCTCTGGACATCGAGGGCGCCGCCGACCCGGCCGACGGACCTCTGGATGGGCTCGGTCGCTTCGAAGATCTGCGCATGATCGCGCTCACCCTGCCGGTCGCCGACGCCGGTATTCTGGCCACCGCCAAGTCGATGTTCGAGTGGCGCCGCAAGCACCGGCACTGCGCCGCCTGCGGCCAGCCCACCGACGCGGTCGATGGCGGCTGGAAGCGGATTTGCGCGGCCTGCGGCGCGCAACATTTCCCGCGCACCGATC
>JAYUBD010000588.1:0-3504 GCA_043740995.1 Caulobacteraceae bacterium
CGGGACGAGGAACTGATCCCCGGCGCGGCGGTCCTGCAAAAGCTCAACGGGTCGTTGCGATAATCGCTCCGGCGGCCTACGAACCGGATCACGGCCCGCCTGTGGGCGTGCGAGACAATAGTAGGTAATCTATGCCGGATGGGCAGACTTCCGTAGCACCCGCGCCGCCAGGGGGACTTTATCCCACGCCGACTCGTCATGCGCGCCTGATTGCCTGGGTCAGCGAGGTGACGGCCCTCACCAAGCCGGATCGCGTTCACTGGTGTGATGGATCTCGGGCGGAATGGGATCTGCTCACGGCGCGGATGGTCGCTGCCGGCACGCTAAAAGCGCTCAACCCAGAGCGTCGGCCCAATAGCTTCTATGCCGTTTCGGACCCTCGCGATGTCGCCCGGGTCGAGAGTCGAACCTTCATCTGCTCCGAAGACGAGGAGGATGCGGGTCCGACCAACAACTGGCGTGAACCGGCGGGCATGCGCGCGGAATTGACGGGCCTTTTCGATGGCTGCATGCGCGGTCGCACCATGTATGTCGTACCGTTTTGCATGGGGCCTTTGGGCTCCAAGATCAGCGCGCTGGGAGTCGAGATCACCGATAGTCCCTATGTCGTGGTGTCGATGCGCATCATGACCCGCATGGGCCAGAGCGCCTTGGACGAGATGGGCGATGACGGTTTTTTCGTGCCTGCGGTCCATTCCGTCGGCCAACCCCTGCTCGCCGGTCAAAGCGACACACCCTGGCCATGTAACGAAACGAAGTACATCGTGCATTTCCCGGAAAGTCGCGAGATTTGGTCCTTTGGTTCGGGCTATGGCGGCAATGCCCTGTTGGGCAAGAAATGTTACGCCCTGCGCATTGCTTCGGTCATGGCCCGGGATCAGGGGTGGCTGGCCGAACACATGCTGATCCTCAAGCTCACCTCGCCGCAGGGCGCTTCCCACTTCATCGCCGCCGCCTTTCCGAGCGCGTGCGGCAAGACCAATTTGGCCATGTTGCAGCCCACCCTGCCGGGCTGGAAGGCCGAGACGGTCGGCGACGATATCTGCTGGATGCGGTTCGGCGACGATGGTCGCCTCTATGCCATTAATCCGGAAGCAGGATTTTTTGGGGTGGCGCCGGGAACTGGTGAGACGACCAATCCCAATGCAGTCGCCGCCCTTTCCCGCAATACGATCTTCACCAATGTCGCGCTGACCGACGACGGCGATGTTTGGTGGGAGGGCCTGAGCGCTGAGCCGCCCGCTGGATTGACCGACTGGAAGGGCAGGCGATGGAAGCCGGGCGGCGAGCCCGCCGCCCATCCCAATGCGCGCTTCACCGCTCCCGCCGACCAGTGCCCGGCGATCGCGGCGGAGTGGGAGGATCCGAACGGCGTGCCGATCTCCGCCATTCTGTTCGGGGGTCGGCGCGCCAGCGCCGTGCCCTTGGTGACAGAAGCCTTTGATTGGAACCACGGGGTGTTTCTCGCCTCCAACGTTGCGTCCGAGGGCACGGCGGCGGCCGAAAACCGGGTGGGCGAGCTGCGCCGTGACCCCTTCGCCATGCTTCCCTTCTGCGGCTACAATATGGGGGATTATTTCAACCATTGGCTGAAAATGGGCGACCAGGCCGACCCTACGAAACTGCCGCGCATCTATTTCGTAAACTGGTTCCGCAAGGATGCTCAGGGCAAATTCGTTTGGCCCGGATTCGGTGACAATAGCCGTGTGCTGAAATGGATCGTCGAACGCCTGGAGGGACTGGCCGCGGCGAAAGACACGCCAATCGGCCGGGTTCCGGCCGACGGCGCCTTGGATGTCAGTGGCCTCGCCCTCACCGCCGAGCAAGTCTCCCTGCTGCTTACGGTCGATCCTGACACTTGGCGTGAAGAAGCGGCCTTGATCGGTCCGGCGTACGAAAAATTCGGCGACCGGCTGCCAAGCGCCTTGTGGTCGGAATACGCCGCGCTGAACACGCGTTTGGGCCAGTTCGCGCCCGCGACCCCGCCCACCTGATCGCCGGCTTGGTTGTGGAGCGCCAGATTGTCATCGGGTCCGCGTTTCGCGGTCCACCGACCTCGGGCAATGGCGGCTATGTTTGCGGGCTGATGGCCGGGTTGTTGGGCGCCTCTCATGAGCGCGCGCCGGTCACGGGAATCCTGCGAGCGCCGATTCCGCTTGAGGCCCCGCTGCGCGTATCGGTCGATGGACACCACGTGCGGCTCACCGCTGTCACCGGCGAGCTGATCGCCGAGGCCGTGGTTGATGATGGCTTGCGCCTGCCCGTTCCGCCGTGCGCGCCGCTGTTCGCCGACGCGGAAATTGCCGGGCGCGAATTCGTCGGCCTGCATCGTCCATTCCATCCCATCTGCTTTACCTGTGCGGAAGGACTGGCCGAGGGGGTCGGTCTCCGGGTGTTCACGGGTCCGATCGAAGGTGACCCCGACGACGTGGTGGCTGGCGTCTGGCTGCCGCATCAGGCGTTCGCTGATGACCAGGGACTCACCCGCCTAGAGGTCGTCTGGGCGGCCCTCGATTGCCCCGGATCGGTCGCCTGGCTGGAGCGGGGCGGACAAGGCGGGTTGCTCGGCACCATGACCTGCAAGGTCTTGCGACGCCCAGCAGTGGGCGAAGCCTGTATCGTCACCGCCTGGCCCATCGAGACCAGCGGTCGCAAGAGCCTGTCCGGAACAGCCTTGTTTTCCCACGCCGGTGAATTGCTGGCGCGCAGTCATCAGATTTGGATCGGCCGCGCAGCGGATTCCGACACGCGGGGCGTCGCCGTCGCTTTTTAGGTAGCCATCATCGACCAGAAGCCTAAAGACTGGCGCAAGCTTTTTTTCATTCGGGAGAACCACCAATATGCGTGACGCCGTTATCGTTTCCTACGCCCGCACGGGCCTGGCCAAGTCCGGTCGCGGGGGTTTCAATATCACGCCGCCGATGAGCATGGCGGCGCACGCCATCAAGCACGCCGTGGAGCGCGCCGGCGTCGAGAAGGATTTCGTCGAGGATTGCTTCCTTGGCAACAACGCCCACAGCGCCGCCAATATCGGGCGGCAAGCCGCGCTGCTCGCCGGGATGCCGGTGACCACGGCGGGTGTTTCCATAAACCGTTTCTGCTCATCGGGGTTGCAATCCATCGCCATGGCGGCCAATCACATTCGCGGTGACGGTGCTGATTGCGTGGTCGCCGGCGGCGTCGAGAGCATTTCGATCCCGGGCGGCGGTATGCCGCGCGAGGCGAGCGATCCGGAACTGATGAACATCGCCCCGGCCATCTATATGGCGATGATCGACACGGCCGACATTGTCGCCAGTCGCTACAAGGTCAGCCGTGAATACCAGGACGAGTACTCGCTGGAATCGCAACGGCGCACGGCAGCCGCTCAGCAAGCGGAAAAATTCAAAGACGAAATCGTCTCGATGAAGACCAAGATGAAGCAGGTCAACAAAGAAACGAAAGAAGAGTCGGTTGTTGATTATGTCGTGACCAAGGACGAATGCAACCGGGCGGACACCACCC
>JAYUBD010000589.1:0-3498 GCA_043740995.1 Caulobacteraceae bacterium
CACCAGGTCGAGATCTTCTACACCGCGCCCACCGCGCTGCGGTCGCTGATGCGCGAGGGCGACGGGCCGGTGGCGAAAACCTCGCGGGCGTCCTTGCGCCTGCTGGGCACGGTCGGCGAGCCGATCAATCCGGAGGCCTGGCTGTGGTATCACCGGGTGGTCGGCGAAGGCCGTTGCCCGATTGTCGATACCTGGTGGCAGACCGAGACCGGGGCCTGCCTGGTCTCGCCCCTGCCCGGCGCCACGGCGCTGAAACCCGGCTCGGCGAGCAAGCCGCTGCCGGGGGTCAAGCTGCAACTGGTGGACGCCGAGGGCGGCGTGCTGGACGGGGCGGCCAGCGGCAATCTATGCATCACCGATAGCTGGCCCGGCCAGATGCGCACGGTGTATGGCGACGATGAGCGGTTCATCACCACCTATTTCACCACCTATCCCGGCAAGTATTTCACCGGCGACGGCTGCCGCCGCGACGAAGACGGCTATTACTGGATTACCGGGCGGGTGGATGACGTGATCAATGTCTCCGGCCATCGGCTGGGCACCGCCGAGATCGAAAGCGCCCTGGTCGCCCATCACAGCGTCGCCGAGGCCGCCGTGGTCGGCTTTCCGCACGACATCAAGGGCCAGGGCATCTACGCCTATGTCACCCTCACCACCGAGTATGAGCCCAGCGACGCTCTGCGCGCCGAACTGATCAAATGGGTCCGCCGCGAAATCGGCCCGTTCGCCGCCCCCGACGCCATCCAATGGGCCCCCGGCCTGCCCAAGACCCGCTCCGGCAAGATCATGCGCCGCATCCTGCGCAAGGTGGCGGAAGGCGATGTCGGCAATCTCGGCGACATCACCACGCTGGCCGACCCGGCGGTGGTGGCGGATCTCGTGGCGAACCGGGGCGGGTGAGGGGAGCTTTTTTTCACCCCTTCCCGCAAATGTTGGCGGCGGGCCGAAACGCGGCGTATGAGTTTGTCGTCCTTGGGGGATGCCGGGTTGGATGTTTTCGATCTCGATAGCGATCTCATGCGCGACTATGCGCGGTTCGCCCGTTCATGGCCCGCCGCGCCCAGCTGCGCGCCGAGCTCGACGCCTGGTATGCGCGCGCCTATGGCCTGACCCGCGACCAGCTTCGCTACATCCTCGACCCCGCCGACGTGATGGGGTCGGACTATCCTTCCGAAACCTTCCGGGTGCTGAAAAAGAACGACATCGCCCGCTTTGGCGACTACCGCACCGCCCGCCTCACCCTGGCGGCGTGGGACGCGCAGGACAAGGCGCTCGTCAGATGAGGCTTCCCTCATGACGAAGCGGGGCCAGCCCGGTCTGTTCGAGACTCGGCCTAGGATTGGTTGGAAGGTTTCGCCTCTGGCGCCGCCGAAACGAGGCGCCGACCTTCCTTCATCACCGGAAGAGGTCCAAGGCTGACGCCCGCCTGCGAGGTGAGTTCCGCGAAATGAGCGCGGAAATAGGGGTAGACGGCGAAGGTTCCAACCCGCTTGACGAATTGCTCAGCCGCGTCAGGCTCGACGTCGCCCTGGATATCGTAGGCCACCATGTAGCTGGCCTTGACCGAGACAATTTTGCGCGATCCCAATTTGCACCACGCTTCCGCGACGACGAGGCCCGTCGCCCGGCTGCGATCGGGGTCAAATCGGGCTTCGGTCAGCTTGCACGCATAACCCATCTTCCACGCCGTCCGATCACCGCCGATCCCCTGCGGCTCGACCAGAAAATCAGACCTGATCAGGCGAATATTGCGCATCTCGGCGGCGGCCACCGCGTGGTCGTAGGACCGCGCGGGATCGTTCGCATCGACGGTCTGGCTCACGCCGCGACCCGTTGCTCGGCAAACCCTTCCATCAGCGGGGGCGCCCAGGCATTGTCGTTGGGCGCCTCGCCACCGGCGTCGAGAATTTCGCTGGCCTTCTTCACCCAGCCCACGAACGCCCGCCGGTCGAACGGTCCTTCGTCCACCAGCTCCACCGCGACCCAATCGGCGCCGCCATCGATGAATTCGATAAACGGTTTGCGCCTGAGCGCGTGAGCGAGGCGAGCAATGGTGCGCGCACGAAGGTTCTTGCCGTTGTCAGCGAGAATCTGGCTGATCCGCGCGGGCGACACATCCAAGGCGGCGGCAAGCTCGGCCTGAGACATGTTTTGCGACTTCATCGCCATCTCAATGGCGAGCTGAATATCATGCACAAAGCCGTTTTCCGCGACCAGGCTATCGAACCGATCTTCTCCGGGGTTTTGAAAAAACGACATCTGTGAATTTCCCTCATTTACTTGATGAGACGGCTAAGCTCGACAGCCTCCGCGCCCGACGCCGCCAGTATCCGCTGATCAGCCGCGTCCTGCTTTTTTGCAGGGTCGAACCCCGTAATGAAAAACGTTGGTCTGCCATTGAACTGACAACAGAAACCATAGACTCTTAGTTTCCAGGCCTTGAATGCCTCAAGCTTGACCTTTCCCGCCGCCTTCGCGCTTGGAAACCATCCTTCGTTCCCGTTCCATTTCTTCGACGGCAGTCCGGTCGGCCCGTTTAATACATAACGATCAATGAGCGCCTGCAGATCAGCGCGCTGTTCGGCGGTCGCCTTTTTGCGTAAACCATTTGCGACCTTCGATTTGATCACCACGTCATGCGTACCCGAGCCATTCGAAATGGCCTCATAACCCTCCGGCAGCTTTTTCTCGCCGATCCGCAAACCAAAGCAATCCTTAACTTATAGATTAAGTTCCGCAAGCGAAACCCCAATTCGGCGAATCGCGATCACAATTTTGGCCATGAAACGTCGCCATAGGGGTTCGCACAACGGAAAAAGCGCCGGGGGCCCGGTATGGCTTCGCGAGCCGAGGGCGCGACCGTGTTTAATATTACCCGCGGCTGGCGCTTGGCGTGCCGGTCACCCCGGTCGGGGGCGCGGAACGGACCGAAGCCAATCAGCGGCAGGCTCATGGCCAATTTCCAGGGCCGGTCCACCGCGTAGTTGACCATGTAGATATATATAAGCCCTACAGGGCCGAGGACCTCATCCGCCGCGTGCGCGCGATGGCTCAAGAGTAGCTGGACTGCCCAATCCGTCAATCAGCGGCGCGGCGCCGGGGATGAGCAGGCGACCGAACGAGATTTCCGCCAGCCGATGGCTTGATCAACTCGATGATCCGCGCGGCCAGGTCGCTCCGTAGGAAGGGCTTGGCCATCGTTTCCAGATCTCGCGTCTCCTCCTGGCGAAGGATGGCGTATCCGGTGATCATGAGCACCGGGAGCGCCGGCAACGTCCGGCGTGCTTCGCGCGCCAGCGCCGCGCCGGTCATACCGGGCATCATGTGGTCGGTCACCAACACATCAGGGACCAGGCCTTCGCGCAGAAGTTCCAGCGCGCCGTCCGCCGAAGCGGCCTCCACCACCTTGAACCCAAGATCGCGCAGGCCGTCGGCGATGGACATGCGCACCAGCTCTTCGTCGTCGACCAACAGGATGGTCCCCACCCCGTGATCGAT
>JAYUBD010000590.1:0-3493 GCA_043740995.1 Caulobacteraceae bacterium
CGTTGTTGTACTCAGGATAAGTAAGATGCGTCCATGTGAAGTTCGGTCGGTCTTCCTGGTACTGAAAAGATGTCGCAGGCAACGCGGCGGCTCCGCAAGTCGCTCCGGCGCATACCTTGACGGAGACCAGGAGGGACCGATTCGTAGCTTCGCTCTGCTTATAGGTCAGTTCGTATCGGCGCACCGGCTGCGCCTCTGTCACAGCCCGGATAGCGACGAGGCGCTGGGTCATCATCTCAGCGGCACCTACGCGGTAGGTTGTGCGGTGGTCAGGGCGATCGGCATAGTCGAAGTAGATCACGTTGTAATGCCCGCTAAGGCTGCATGACGACGTACCGGCGCTGGCGGTGCCGGTATAAAATATTTGATACAAGGCTTGTTCGGTGTCGCCGTTTCGCGTTGCGAGGGTTTGATAGGCATACCCGATGCAATTGCCGCCTGAGTCGATTTCCGTGTCTAGGTACCAGGTATCGGGACCATGTACGCTGCTCGAGCCGTGGGAACTGAACTTGAGGCGCCTTCCAGACTGGGTTTCGACAGTAAAATAGGAGTACCAAGAGTTTATGTCCCCGCCTTGCTGAATGATGCGGACGTGGGTGTCGATCTCAGTCCGGTATTCCGCTCCTGACTGCCCGTAGCTTCCGGGGGTGATGAGCCGTTGGCCATCCAAACAGAGCTTGTCGGAGGAGTCGTAGAGGATCGGACGGTTTGCACCATCGGCAGACAGGAGCCGAGGGCAGCGTTGGATCGTTCGAGGAGCCGAAAGGGACCAACCGACGCCCAAATGCCCGTTCCCGCCTCTACTAGAGTAGCTGAGTGCGAGCTCGGGTTGCATCCCCTGACGTCCGGGCGGCACAGCGATGGGAATGTGATATCCGGCAGCGCCGCCATCGGTCGAAGCTGAGCCAGGGAGAGCCCCAAGGTACTGGATCGCCGGGACGGTCACCGTGGGAACAGGGCTGGCGTCTGCTACTTGCGCAAGGTTCGAAACGACGGTTATTGCCGGGCTCCACGCGGAGGTCGGGCCACAGGAGAGGGCGTTGCAAGCCTGGACCCGATAGAAATGACGACCGTACGACCTTCCCGTGAATGACTGCGACGTCAATGTCGTGGTTGTTCTAGTCCAAGTCAGCTGCTCATCTACCGACTCGTCAAGAGCGTACGAAGATACTGTGCCGGCAGCTGCGGCCCAGGAAACCGTGTAGGCCGGTGGCGTTTCGAAGGGCCCCGCCGGAACGCCAGGCGCCGATGGTGGGTGCATCACTGTCACGACGAAATTGGGGCTGAAGGCACCACAACTGAGGGAGTTGCACGCCTGAACTGCATACGTGTACGTCCCGTCCACGCGTGCCGCCGGATAGGCCGAAAGCGTCCCGGGGCTGGTGACCAGAATGTTCGCGCCATTCTCGTAGAGCGCGTAGCTGATGACGGAGCCGCTGGCAGCACCCCAGGCGAGTAAGATCGAGCCTGTTGTGCTGGTCGGAGTTCCCGACATCGCGCCAGGGGCAGAAGGGGGGTGAATCACCGAGACAACCAGGTCCGGGTAGCTTCGCGATGTCAGATACCCGCAACTCAGGGAATTGCACGCTCGAACACTATATGTGTATGTCCCGTCCGCGCGTCCCGACAAAGTTGCCGAGAGCGAACCTGTACTCAGCACGTTCGCACCATTCTCAAAAAGCTGATAACTCGTCACACTTCCCGACGCAGCGCCCCAGGACACGGAGATTGTCCCGGTCGTCGATGTCGAGCTTCCAGTGACGGGGCCGGGAACCGACGGCATGTGGATGAACGTCACCGGGAAATTGGGAGTGAAGGCACCGCAGCCCGCCGAGTTGCACGCCTGAACGGCGTACGTGTCGGTCCCGTCCGCGCGCCCCGACAGAGTGGCGTTCGGGAAACCGTTGAAGACGAAGGCCCCGTTCTCGTAGAGTTGGTACGTTGCGACGACGCCACTCGCAGTGCCCCAGGAAAGCGTAACGGAACCGCTCGACGAACTAGACGGTCCTGAAATCGGCCCGGGCGCCCCCGGTACGCAAGTCAGCGTTCCACCGCCGCAAGTGCCAGCACCATTACAGACTTGACTCGCATAGCAGGCATTGCCGACATTGCATGCTGTCCCTGCAGCCCGTGGAGCACACTCCCAGAGACCTTCGCTCGAGCAATATGGGCGATAGCAAACGTCACATCCAGCGGAAGAAGGGAGGCCAGGGCAGGTCGCTTCCGCTGCAGTCGAACCGAGCAGCAGGGCTATCAGCATCAATGCGGATGGAGGAGTGGGGCCGATTCCGCGGATCCGCCTTGCAGCGGCAAACCATCGCAACCCGTTCGACGCGAACCAAGTCCGTGTTCTCATCACCCCTCCGGCAACCTGCGTGCGCGTCTTTTGTGCGAGCGCACAGTTGCAGCACCCTGATCAATCTCTTGAGCGAACGCAACGGGCTTGATCGTTGGCCGGCGGGGCTATGATGCTGGCTTAACCACACAATCAACGGAGATGACTCACGCAATTCTTCGTCGGGCGGAGCGATGCTTGGGAAAATAATCAACTGCGTGGGGCGAGGATGGCCGGCACGATCATCAAGTTCGCCGACACCGTCGCGCAAGTCGACCTCGGCGCCACCGAAGTCGACGCAACCGGGTAGGCCGCGCTCGGAAAGTGTAGAAGCCAGCTCGTGAGACCTCGCGGGGCATTTGGGCGGCACTGCCCTGGCTCCGCGTTGAACAACTTGGGCCACTCGCCCGGAATACTCAATCGGGGACCTACAGGAACTTACGATCTGGAAGGCACCGCTGCCGTCATGAAGGATGGAAATTCGCGTCGCGGTCGTGGCCAACCAGCCCGGCGGCTGCGCCGCCTACGATCCGCGACGCGTCGACCTGGTCTCGCACGGTGGTGGGTCCGACTTGCGTCGCTGGACTTGCCGGGTTCGGACCGGGAGGTAAGCTCTGGATGGTGGGAGGCCTGTTCAACGCGGTGAACGAGCTCCTCAAGTCGTCGATGCCAAGCGACTGGCCGTGGCCGTCAGTTCTCTGATGAGTTAGCCCACTGCTCTCGCCGAACAGAATCCGTTCGTGATCGGACTTGGGCACCGATCGATCCTGCACGAACAACTCGCTAAGGGCGCGCGCAACAACAAGCCAATCGTTCACCTATGGAGAGTGCGAGGCAAGAGCGAGTAGTTCCAATCGCCGTGGAACGCATCCCTCTCGATCTTGAGCAGGCGCATCTCGGCCTCCGAGACCCGTTTGCCAATTGGATAGGAGCCTCGGTCGAGAGCGGCACGGACGATGAGCCCCGCTCGGGTGGTCGTGTTGCCGATCAGGTTCACGACCGTCCTGTAGGTCCGGAGCGGACGCCCACGCCAGTTGATGGTGATGAACGAGAAGAGGCGATGCTCGATCTTGTTCCACTTGCTGGTGCCCGGAGGGAAGTGGCTGACGTGTACCTTCAGCCGGTACTTGTCGGCGAGGTCCTGCAGTCGGGCTTTCC